>CAYTCW010000014.1:0-21612 GCA_964436235.1 uncultured bacterium | reverse complement strand
CCGACGAAAAAACGCGGACGCCTGATAATCAGGGCGCCGGCGCGCAGCGCGTAACCCCCGAACCGGCCGTTAGCGCGGGCGGCGATAAAACCGCCGAAGTCGATTTAATTTCGGCGTTAATTCCCGATGACACTTACGAGATCATAGGCTCTTCGGCGGCCGTAAATCCCCAGGCTGAAGAACATTTTAAAGTGGGAACCGACCTGTTCAACCAGAAAGAATATATAACGGCGAAGGCGCATTTTGAAAAAGCGGTTAAATTAGAGCCGGCTAACGACGTTTATCTTTTAGCCCTCGAAATGGTCGTTAACACCATGCGCGCGCAGGGCATCAGCGAACCGGCCGTCAAGCCCGAAGCCTTAGTCGATTCCGCCGCGCCGGCGCAAAATCAGCATCAGCCGGGCTCACAGGCAATTTCAAACGAACCGTTAAAAAATCAGCAGACTGACGGTTCCAGAGCTCAAAACAAGCCTTCGCAAGCCCCCGCGGCCGTGGGCGGTAAAACCGATAACGCCGCCCCGATTAAGCCTTCGAGACCCGTCGTTAAAACACAGGTATTTACCTGTTATTTTCAGCAAAGACTTCCGGCCGGTAATATTATTTTTAACACCGGCATAAACACCGAAATAAAAAAATCGGATATCGACGGTTATTACGTTTTATTCGACAATGAAAAAGAAGCCCTCGCACTTGCAGCATTCCGGCTCGACTGCGAACCCAAAAAAGCTATTTTGATCGTCACGCAAAAATTATTTGCCGACGATAATAATTTTGTTTTTCCGCTGACTCTTAAAGTGAATAATTTCGAGGCGCTTAACGGCGCCTTCAGGCTCGCCACCGAATTCAAGCCTTATCAGTTTGATATCACCGGCCGCCTGCACCGTGGTTTTAATCAGATTTTATTCCAGAGCGCCCCGTTTAATACCGCCAATTATGCGCTTTTAAGAGTGGAGATATTCGTACAAAACTACTGAAATTAATTAAGGAGATTAATATGCCAAACTCAGAAGCGGCCGCCTCCAAAAAAAAGCTGCTGATCGTTGACGACGAAAAATATATAACACAGCTTTTGACGGAGCTTTTAGAAAACGAATATAAAGTCGAAACCGCCAACGACGGCATACAGGCTTTTAATAAATTAAAGACCGATTCTTTCGATTTAATGCTTACCGACATAAGCATGCCTAATCTCGACGGCATAGAACTGCTCAGACTCGCGCGCGCTCAGCTTCCCGATATGAACGTAGTTATGATGTCGGGGCTCGCGACCACCGAAAACGTTATCGACGCGCTCAATCTGGGGGCTTGTCATTTCATCAGAAAGCCTTTTAAAATAGACGACGTAAATAATATCATAAAGCAAAAAATGAGCTTCGGCGCAAACAGTGAAACAGCTTCTGATATAGACGTTATCATGACCGATATAAATTATTTGATACTTTCTAATAATTACGGCCGGATGACCGATATCAAGAAAATACTGCCCGCCTGCTCTCAGGCTTACTACGATGTATTAAAAGACGCTCGCGTATCTAAAAATCTTCTTAGAATAAAGCAATTCGACGACGCTATTTACAGGCATTCGCTCGACGTGGGGATAATCGCTTCCATAATATGCGCTTTCAGGCACGTTAAGCCCGCTCTTTTGAACGCCATTACGCTCGGCGGTTTTCTTCACGACATAGGTAAAATAAACGTGGATTACAATATTTTAAATAAATCGGAAAAACTCACGGCTGAAGAATTCGAACAGATAAAGCTTCACACTTTTTTCGGACATAATATCCTTCTCGAAGAAGGATTTAACGACGATATCGCGGGCGTGGCCTTCAAGCACCACGAAAAGCTCGACGGCAGCGGTTATCCGCGCGGCTACACCGAGTACGGAATCGACACGGCTTCTCAGTTTATCGCCGTGTGCGACATCTATTCGGCGCTTACCGAAAAGAGGCCGTACCGCAAAAAACTAACTCCGCAGGAAGCTCTCGAGTTGATGCATAAAGATTTCGTTTCTAAGATCAATTTCGACGTGGTCAAACTGCTTAAATTGTTTATAGAGGGCTAAAATATTAATAACGAAAGGCCGTTTCAAAACTTTGCGTTCGAAACGGCCTTTCGCTATGTAACTTTATAATTAACTAAATAAACTATTTAAAATTTTCTGAATTTATCTTTTCCGGCATTACATATCGGGCATTTATCGGGGGCTTCGTTTTCGGTCGTGCAGCCGCAAATTTCACAAACGTGCACCGACGACAATTCGATATCTTTACCGGTATCGACGGTTTTCTTGGTTTCAAGATAGGCTTTCTGGTGCATTTTTTCGGCTTCAAGCGCGAAATTAATCGAGCGCAGCGCGCCTTTTTCGTTTTGAAGCTCGGCCGTAGCCCTGTAAGCCGGATACATTTCGTCTATCTCGAAAGTTTCGCCGTCGAAAGCCGCTTTTAAATTTTCGGCGGTCGATTTTATTTCGCCTAATTCTCTCAAGTGATTGGTTGCGTGTACTTTTTCGGCATAAGCTATCGCTTCGAACAATTTTGCGGTATTAGGCTTTCCTTCTACTCTGGCTTTATCGGCGAAAGCGAGATATTTCATGTGCGCCTGCGACTCGCCGGCAAATGCGTCTTTTAAAAATTTTTCGGTCATCTGTCTCATTAAAGTTCCTCCATAGCTTGATATAATATGAGTTTGATTTTAACAAATACTTAACTGATTGTCAACTGTTTCAGTTTTTTTTTAATCTTTTTTTACCTGACGCACTTTTCAGCGCGTGATAATGCCGTCGATGACTTCGAGAACCGTCGCCACTCTTCCGAAAGGCGCCGATATCTGAACTCCCTGGACCATATCTTTAATCGATTCAAGCGCCTCGCGGGCTATTTTGATCCCTTCGTCGCGCTGTTTTTCAGCGGAATCGCAGGCCCTCATGCGTTTGATCAAGTGCTCGGGTATCGACATTCCGGGCACTTCATTATTCATGAATTCGGCATTTTTAAGCGAAGCGAGCGGCCATATCCCCGCCAGAACGGGAATGCGCACATGGCTGATCCTTTTAAGAAAATTTTCAAGCAGCGCGATATCGAAAACTGGCTGCGTGATGGCGAATTCCGCGCCCGCCTCCACCTTATATTCAAACCTTTTTATCTCGAGGTCTAAATCGATAGCGCCGGGGTTCGCGCCCACGCCTATAAAAAATCCTGTGGGACGGCCTATCGGATTGCCGCCGAGGTCGGAACCGCTGTTCAAACGATAAACCATATTGGTAAGGCCGATCGAATCCACGTCGAATACGGCGGTCGCGTCCGGATAATCGCCGAGTTTAGGCGGATCGCCGGTTATAAGCAAAACGTTTTTCAAACCGGAAGCGTAGGCTCCGAGCAGATCGGACTGCATGCCGAGAAGATTGCGGTCGCGGCAGCAGTAATGCAGTATCGTTTCGATGCCGGCGCCACGTTCGAATATGCCGGCGAGCGCCTGCGGGCTCATGCGGGCGGTAGCGCGGGGACCGTCAGGTATGTTGATAGCGTCGATTTTATTTTCTTTGGCGAATTTTGCGGCCTCGAGAGACCTCGTGGCATCGCAGCCTTTAGGCGGCGATATCTCAACGGTAACCACGAATTTATTTTCACATATACTGCGCGCTAACTGCGATTTATTTTCTTTAGCTACAGGTTCGGCGCGTTTCATGCTCTTTTGAGTCGATTCCCTTACCATTACGCTGATTTTTCGCTCGCCCGTCGTAAACATCCGCACGGCCGATGATATCGCTTTAATATGGGCCGGCGTGGTGCCGCAGCAGCCACCGATAATTTTAACGCCGTTTTGTATAAACCGCTTGGCGTATTCGGCAAAATATTCGGGCGAGGATAAATACATGGTCCGCCCGTCGACCGAAGTTGGAAGACCAGCCGTAGGACGAACCATAAGTTTCTTTTTAGTGTATTCCGTCATCAGTTCTATGGTATCGAGCATTATTTTAGGGCCTACGCCGCAATTAAGGCCTATGACGTCAGCTCCCCACGAATCGAGATTTTGAGTAAAAACTTCGGGAGTGGTTCCGTAAGTGGCGTTACCGTCGCTGCCAATTTTAATCTGGGCGAGAATCGGCAGGTCGCATAGCGATTTTACCGCCCTTATGGCCTGGTGCATTTCGTTAATATCCGAAAAAGTTTCAAGAACGAAAAGATCGACGCCGCCGGCAATAAGAGCTTCGGCCTGCTCTTTAAAATAATCACAGGCTTCTTCGACCGAAGTTTTGCCCCAGGGCTCTATCTTGATGCCGAGCGGCCCCATCGAGCCGGCTACATAAACCGGTTGCGGCGCGGCCTTAGCGGCCTGCACGGCGAGTTTGACGCCCTGATAGTTTATGGCTTCGAGCTGTTCGGCAAAGCCGTGAGGCGCCAGTTTACAGCGGTTAGCGCCGAATGTATTGGTTTCGATAACCTGCGCGCCGGCTTTTATGTACTCGGCATGAATATCGCTTATGGCAGTCGGCGCCGAAAGGTTCATTTCGTCGAAACAACGGTTGATATAAATGCCTTTCGAATAAAGCATCGTGCCCATCGCGCCGTCGAATATAATTATCTTATCTTCATTAAGCAGTTCTCTGAATCCCGGTTTATCTGTACTCATTTAACGGGGACCTCCATAATATTTATTAAATTGGTCACTTCCGATTTATTTTTTTTATAATGCTCGAAAAGTGAAAGCGGATATATCAAAAACATAAAAAAAGACGAAACGAAAAAAGCCGCATAGGGATTAGCGAATTTTCCTACGGCAAGAGAGGAAATAAAAGAACCCGATACCACCGACAGCACGGTGAATAAATTTACGAACGAAGAAGCGCCGCCGATTTTTTCATATTTAAAAGTGGCCGGAATAATATTGAGCCAGTAATATATAAAACAGGCATCGCCTATCGAATGAAAAAACTGATTGAGCAGAGCGCCTTCAAGGCCCGTTACATAAATCATGGATATTTGGGAGCCCCCGCTGAAGGCGACGGCAATAAGCAGGGCCGTACGCGGCTCGAGCCTCACGCTGGCTTTAAAAATTCCGAGCGCGAAAATAATCGCGCTCATTAAAAACCCTACTTCGAGGTAAATATAGGAAATTTGCGTAAGGCCCATACCGGCGTTTTTATTAAAAAATATTGTAAAATAGGTTAATTCGGCGCCCCAGTGATAGGTGAATAAAAATAAATTAGCCGCGATAATAAGCGAATCAAAAGACAGGATATCTTTTTTATAATCGGATATATTCACTTTAGCGGCGCGGGTATCGGTAAGAAAGAAAGATAAAAATATCAGTAAAAGAGACATTGCAAATAAAGTCTTGAACAAAAGCGTGAAATTTCCCGACCCGCTTAAAAAAGCCCCGAGTTTTCCTCCGAAGGCATAAGCCATAGTGCCGGTTGTCGCGAAAAAGGCAAAAAAAAGACGACTTTTTATCACCTGCGACTCTTTATAGTATATTACATTTGTTGAATTATCTATCATGGTGGCTGAAATTCCCCATAAAACAAAAAGCGCCATAAAATGAAGATAAGTAGATGCAAAATTAAGCAATAACATAAAAAAGGAATATATAAAAGTGGCAATTATTATCTGCTGGCGGGCCGAAATTTTATCGTTAATAACGCCCGACGGAAGGTATGTGAGAATAGCCATAAAAGACTGCAATGCAAAAAATAGTCCCACGCTTCGTTCCTCGAAACCGCTCGCGGCGAAAAACAAAGGAATATAGGCGTAAAACGACACCGATATCATCAGATAGTAAAATTTAAAAAAGGAGATTATTATGACGCTGATTATATTTTTATCCATAATTACAGCGGTATTATACCATAAAAATAAATAAATTCAATGAATTTATTTATTTTTATGGCGTTACGGCTATATGAAAAAAATTATAACCAATTAAAAAACTTGGCCATGAATAATTTTAGAATTAATACTCCACTCCGGCCATTACATTATTTTTAATGAATTCATAACGGTCGGGATGGCTGCGTTTCATCGAAGGGCCGCTCATATAATAAGCGCGGACCGATTCGGCGAAATCTTCCATCGAATTGCTGTTGCCGTAAGATGAGACGGATTTTGAAACCTGCGTGCCGGTACCTGAATAACCGTTACGGCCGCCCCAGAACTGAGACTGCCACTGAGAGAAGACTGCCGGTTTTGCAAAATGGAAACAATGCGCCATTTCATGAACTAAAACAAAGGTCATGGAGCGCGTGCCGTGATCGGTTATATAAACCCGGGGAGCATTGCTTGAAACGTAACCGCCGACGCTAGCGCCGAGATTGGTTGTCGCGATTCTCTGTATCATGTTAGTTTCAGCGACAAATGACGGCGGAAGTTTAGAAAGCGTCTGATAAGCCTGCTGAAGCTGGCTCAAACTCCACTGCGCGGTGCCGGTTTCTACGGTTATGTTAAATTTATCTTTAAGGGCCCTTACAAGCGACATGGCGTCATTGGTATCTACCGCCGCATCCTGGCCGGCGGGGCGCTCGGGGTTAGCGCCCTGATTATTATTAGCGGGCGGAACTGCGGCATTGCCGACGCCGTTATTACCGGAGGCATTCGAATTATCGGGTTCCTGCGGAAGAACCGGGTCGGAACCGGAATTATCTGAAGAATTGTTATCAACGGCATCCGTATTATCAGAAGTATCGGCGGTAGTATCGTTTGCCGCGTCATTGCCGCCAGCCGACTGATCCGTGAAATTATTCGCCGAATTTGAAAGACTGCCCGTGCATCCTTTAAAAGCATCGGCAAGCTGCTGAATGAATTGTTTGAAGAGCGAAAACAGACTCTGAAAAAAAGATTTGAAGACAGGCTTAATTTCATTTATAAAATTTTTGCACGAACTTTTAAGCTGATTACACGATTCGGAAAGACTTTGCTTATTGCAGCCGCCCGATGCCTGAACCGCATTCGCTGCCGTATCGGAGGCATTTTCGGCCTGCGCGGCCCCGCCGCCTTCGGAAGTGATCTGACTCGAATTTAAATTCTGCTGCAAGGCGTTAATCGATTCGGCGCCTGCTGGAGCGGTCGCAAACAATATGAATGAAAATATGATTACAAACACTAAAAAGCCGTTCTTATTTTTCATAGTAAATGCCCCTTTCTTTTTTTTAAAATCTTACCTCATTATACTACATTCGACCGTTAATGTTCCACATATTTTAAAAAAAAGAAAGTTTTTTATTTAAAAATACATTTTTAACCGATTGACTTGAATAAAATCTTTTTTTGTAATATAATTATATAGTATCAACATCGGAAATTCAGAAGGAGCGCTTATGAGCCTTAAAAATAAATTTTTCTCAGCAGTGTTAATTGTCATGCTCGCCGCCGCGTTTACAGCCGTTTTGCCGCAGGCAGCCTTATGTTATCAGCCGGCCCTTTCGGACGGCGAAATGATTATTATGAGACCTCATAAAACCGGGCCGGCCGACAATTTAGTTTATATGAAAGACGATACCGATTCTCAAATAAGTAAAATCCTCCGTGAAAATCCTGAATTTATAAAGCAGGTCCGCTTATATCAAAAGTACCAGAAGGATAAATTCATTAAAGGCCTCAAATCTAATTTTAATTTGAGCGATTCTCAAATAAATAAAATACTTGCCGGTTACAAACCCGATCCGGTTTATATGGTCGTCAACGAAGGGCTTGTAAAAAGCGTAAGTTTCGCCACCAATAAGCCTTTCGGATTATTAGAAACCGGCGCCGGCGGAAAAACTTCTTTCAGCGTTAAAGCCGCGCCTTTAGTAACCCTTTCGGCCGCAACCATAAACGAATTAAAATCAGGCGACCGCTGGGGATACGAAACCGTATGTCACGAAATCGGCCATGTGATGATGTATCCTACTCACGGACTTCTCGCATATCCTCAGGACATAACCGAAAATATCATCGAAAAGATTAAAAAGGAAGGTCACTGGAAAAATAAAGTCACCACGCCTGTTTTCGCCATGCTCGAAGGCTGGGCTGAGTTTAACGGGGCGTTTTTCACCGGCCGTCCTATCGGCGATTATACGAAAATAGACGGGCGCCTCAAAACCGAAGATGAAATGCTCAGAACCGAAGGACTTACGGCTAAAATAATGCTTGATATTTGTCTTAATGCCGACATAAACCCGGACAAAGACGAAGGATACGAAAAAATTACCAATACTATGATGACACACAAATCCCGGACGCTTAATTCTTTCCTTAAAGATTATCTAAAAGACTACCCGCAGGATCGGGCCGTCATCGAAAAAATAGTAAAAGAAAATACAGGCGGAGTAGTAAAAATCGATTATAACTACGGCTTAAAAGACTGGTGGGCCGATAAATCTCAAGATTTGAAAAAAACTTTCACCGTTATTAAAGACTGGGCAGCCGGCTTATTCGGCCAAAAAAAACAGACTGCAGGCAAAACTTCCGCTCCGGCCGTAAAAGCTGCCGTTTCGACAACGCCGCTTAAAAGTTCATCCTCTTTATTCGCCGCAGAATCTTCAAGCACGCTCTATCAAAGCGCGCCCGACGCAGATAACGGCAATAAAAACGCCGGGGATGGCGATACGAATAAAAAGCGAAAACTGCTCTACGATGAATATAAAAAGGCTTTAGAAACCGACGATAAAATACTCGCGGATGAAATTTTCAATAAAATAATTAAATTGAACGGAAAACTAAAATAGATGATTAAAACCAATAAACTAAATAGCCTGCTGTGCTTAATATTATCAGCGGCGCTCATATTTTTCCATCTGAATTCCGGATGCGGCGGGGGCGGAGGCGGGGTTTCGGTCACGCCAGTCCCGCCTCAGCCTCAACCCGTTTCAAAATTTATCGAAATCAGCGGCACCGCCGGGCCTGAGCCTCAATCTTCGCCGGCTTCATATTCCGCGGCTTACCAGATAAATTTTTTTACCGACTACACCATAACCGCCTGCGATATTTACGCAAACCCTATAACGGGCGCGAGCGGCGCCTTCCTCGACGCAACCTCGTTTAAAGTAATCGCGCCGTTCGATGCATCGCCTAAAATATTAATGCTGAGCGTCAAACACAAAAACGGCAATATCATATACAAAAAACTGATAGGTAAAATGCCTTCAGCCTCAGATAGCGCCGAAGATAACAAAACAATCAAAGTTACCAACGCCCGTATTAACGAAGACAGCACGGTCAAAGCGCTCGCCGCGCTCAGCGAACCTTCTAAATTGCCCGATATTGTTATTAATTCAACCGAAACCGGAAAAACGGATTTCGAGGCCGAGATCGAGATGAGCTTAAATGACGATGACGGCTCGCAATATATAAATCAGCTCAAAACGGCTTTCAATACGATCGTTAAAGTTCTTAATTCAAGCAACGTGAGAATGCAGAGCGTTAAAAATTATTTTTTAACCGACTTAAAAACTTTTTTAAATTCCTACGTCGAGGTAGGACAAATTTATCAAAGCGATGAAAATATAAAGCAGCTGATCAACGAACCGCCGGCAATAACTATAAAAGGCGTTTCCATCAACTATAATTCGCGACCTGCCGAAGTAAATGCCGCCGCGGCGAACATAACTTCGAGCATAACCGCCGTTACCAGACCGCCGGTTTTCGAGCCTTCATCAGGACTTTATAAAAGCGCCCAGAGCGTTATTATCACTTCAGCCACCGAAGGCGCTTCGATAAGATACACAGAAGACGGTTCGCAGCCCTCCCGCGGAAACGGCACGCTTTACGCCGCACCCGTTAAAATATCGTCACCGGCGACTCTTAAAGCTTTGGCTTTCAAAGACTCTATGAGAGACTCTAACATCACTTCGGCAAATTATAATTTCGATATTCCCGTAAAGCCTTCTTCACCTTTAATGTTAAATAACATAGCCGCCGGCGCCTCGGCATTCGAGCTTAAAAATATATACGACAATGGCCAGCCGCTGACTCAAAGTTTGAACACTCTCAACCCTTATTTCGAAATAGTTCTTCGCCGCGCCGATTCACAGCTTTTTTCATTGGATAACAATCCCGCCGCCCTTAAAATAAAACTAAGGGTGACAAAAACCATAAATACGGTTCCCGTCATTAAAACTTTCGTTTACGGCTTCACTCCTCTTATTGACGAAACTTTATGGGAAGAAGAATTCGCGGCGCCCGCGATCGGCTCCGAGCGCGTGACTTTCAGCGTAAAAAGCGGACAGTCGCATTTCACCGAAGACAGCAGTTATAACATTCAACTTTTAGCCTTAGAAGGCGTCTCCTATACGGCCGAAGGCGCGCCGCGAGTTTATTTCAATCTGCCGGCCGGCGTTTCAGGCATTTTAAATATAAAATCAGGATCATCCACTAAAACCTCGACGCCGATTATTTCACCAGCTGGCGGCCTGCATATTTCATCGCGCACTGTATCTATAAGCTGCTCTACGGCCGGCGCCGTTATTTATTATACCGAAGACGGATCGCAGCCGACCGTTAACAGCATCCGTTATTCCGGTGCCTTCATACTCGAACGCACTCTTACGATCAAAGCCATAGCGGTTAAAGACGGACTCGATCCGTCCGAAACCGCTATAGCTATTTTCACCATAAAATGCGCCACGCCTGTTTTCGAGCCGGCCGGCGGCACTTTCGACTCAGCCCGTCAGCTCGTTATTTCTTGCGCCACGCCCGGCGTCCGCATTTATTATACCGAAGACGGATCGCAGCCTTCAGAAACCTCGGGCGCTCTTTATTCGGCGCCCATAATGGTATCTTCGAGCCGCACCATAAAAGCGGCGGCCGTTAAAAACGGCGCATTGAATTCAGATACGGCAAGCGCGGCATATAATATAACGCCCACTTCAAAAACTACACAACCCGTATTTTACCCTGCGCCCGGCTCATACTCCTCGGCGCAAAACATTACCATCACCTGCGCTACTCCGGGCGCGCTCATTCGCTATACTACCGACGGCTCCGATCCGCTGTCGTCTTCAAGTTCAAGCCCTTATTCGGCGCCGGTCAACATAAGCGTCACCACAACGCTTAAAGCTGCGGCTAAAAAAGAAGGAAACGACGATTCCGCCGTCACATCCGGATTATACACCATCAAGGCGGCTGCACCTTCATTCAATCCACCGGCTGGCAGTTACAGCGGCGCTCAGCAGGTTGTTATTTCAACTGCGACGGAGGGCGCCTCCATTTATTACACCACCGACGGAACCGATCCTTCCGTAGCCAGCAATCTTTATAACGGCGCGATAACGGTTTCACAATCCCTTGTAATTAAAGCCATAGCGGTTAAAACCGGACTCGCCAATTCTGATATAGCGCCCGCGGCGTACACTATCAGCCAGATCCCGGCGGTAAACCCGGTGACTTTCAGCCCGGCCGGCGGCAGTTTTATAGGCGGCTCGCAAACTATAACGCTTTCATGCGCCACGGCGGGGGCCGCCATACGATATACTCTTGACGGCGCCGATCCTTCTTCGACTTCAGGTACGCTTTATTCTGCGCCTTTCGCTCTCAGCGCTTCCGTAACCGTTAAAGCGATAGCCTTTAAATCCGGCATGCTCGATTCTGCGGTTTCATCGGCGATATACAGGTTCGTGCCTAAAGTCAACAACGTCCGCTTCGACGCGCCGACTAAAATTCTCAGATGGGACGCGGTTTCAGTCCCCGGCTCCGCCGCGGTCAAATATTACGTTAACGGCACGGCGAGCGCTTTCGGCATGAGCAAGCCGATCGAAGACAATCTTGGCACTACCGAAACCAGCCTTAACGCAACCGGCCTGATTCCCGACGAATACGCCGGCATACCTATTAACGTGTCAATCAACGTTACGGCGGCGGCCGTTAAACCCGGCGGCGGGGAAGTGCGCGGCGAAAAATCCGACCAGTACGACTTTACAGTCACCAAGTAAACCGAGTGGAGGAAGCGATGATAAAAGAAGGATTTAATAATCGAAAAAATATAATATCCGTTCTGCTGATATTATCAGCGGCGGCCCTGCTATATTCATCGATAATAACCGGCTGCGGAGGCGGTGGCGGCACGAGCGCGCCGGCAGGCAATCAGTTCACCCCTAAATCTTTAGAAATAAGCGGTTCTGTTGAAAGCGCCGCTTTATCAACCGCCGCACCGCTTAATACCAATTCTTTGCGAGCGCCTGCGCACATCAATTTTGCCTCCGAATGCGAACTGAAGGCTTTCGACATAAACGGCGCTGCGATCTACGGAGCCAACGGCTACTTTGCCGGAAATAATTTTTTTCTTTCGATGCCGCTCACCGAAGATTACGGCAGATATTTACTCATAGTCATAAGGCTTAAAACCGGCCATGAGATATATAAACGGCTGCTCGGCAGAATTCCGCGCTACGACGACGCGCCTTCTTCTTCGATAAGCGTCTCCAACCTGAAACTTGACGAGGAAACCACCGCTAAAGCTTTAGTGCTGCTTGAAGACACATCAAAATTGCCGGCAACTGAAATTAGCAGCGCAAGTATCAGAACGCGGTTTGAAATAGAATCCGAGGCTTTGATAAACGACGCTGACTCCACCAGGATTATTTCGCCTTTAAAAACTGCTATAGCAACGATTATTAAAGTTATGAAAGTGGACAAAACTTCCATCAATGCTGCAAAAACTAATTATTTATCCGGAGTCGCGCCGCTTTTAAATTCATACGTTACCATCGCTAAGGCGCGAGAAAACGATGCCGACATTAAGTCGGCAATAACCGAAGTTCCGCAAATAAACCTTAACGGAAAAATCATCTCGGCGGCTTCAGGCGACGCCGATATAAACGGGGCGGTTGAAAGCATTAAAGAGACCGTGAAACCCGCCGGCGTTGAAACCCCTATATTTTCACCCGCGGGCGGCAGCGTTTTTGAAAAACCGCAGAGCATAGTTATAACCTGCGCCACCGAAGGCGCCACTATTAAATACGCGCTGCATGGCAATACGCCGAATGATAATTACGGAATTATTTACAACGGCCCCATCTACATTAAAGAATCGACGGTCATCAAAGCTATCGCGATTAAAAGCGGGCTCAAAAATTCGGCGGTCGCCGAGGCGGCTTATACCATACTCAACACATCCGTGTCGCCGTTGATTTTAGACGGAATAAGTATCGGAACTCAAAACGGGCCGATCGATTTAATTTATAAAAACGGGCCGCAGGCCGTTAAAAATTATGAAATAACCAGGCCTTATTTTGAAATTGAATTCAAAAGAGAAGATGGAATTGATTTTATGCTTAACCAAACGCCTCTTTTGCGGCTGAAACTCTCCATCACTAAAATTAAAGCCGGAACGGTTTCAACCGTCAATTATACCTACGGTTCCCCGGCCGCCGCCGGAGAAACCAATTTCAGCGAGGATTTCAGCGCTCCTTTAATATCGGGCCGCCACATTAAATTCAATTACAAATCCAACCCGGCGCGGCCGATCGAAGACGCTTCGTACGAGTTAAAAATCAACGATATTCAAAATATTTCATATACCAACTCCAGCGGCCTTCTATCGCCAAATTATTCAGTAACCCAAAATATTTCAGGCAGCTTTAACATTTACACCGCCGCTCAAACCTCAGTCTCGAATCCTGTGTTTTCACCGGCCGGCGGAAACTTTGACGATGAAATATATATAAGCCTCTCCTGCGAGACGCCCGGAGCCTCTATCCGCTATACGCTCGATTCAAGCGGTCCTTCAAGCTCGAGCGGAACGATTTTTAACAATATCCCGATTTTAATATCATCTTCAACGGTAGTTAAAGCCATTGCTTATAAAGCCGCGATGAAAGACTCCGCAGTCACGGAGGCTTCTTACCTTATAAACAAAGCCGCCGCTCCCCAATTCAATCCGCCGCCAGGCGTTTACGCGGGCTCGCGCCAGATAACCATTACCAGTAAAACGCCCGGCGCATCCATTTACTTTACTCTCGACGGCAGCTCCAATCCTTCGCGCGCGAGCGCCCTGTACGCCGGGCCTATAACCGTTTCATCCTCAACGCAGATAAAAGCCATAGCCGTTAAAGACGCGATGAAAGACTCGAATATCACTTCGGGCGAATATATCATAAATAAAACCGAGCCGCCGCAATTCAATCCGCCGGCCGGCACTTACGCCGGGGCGCAGAACATAACTTTATTCACTTCCACCCCGGGCGCTTCCATACACTACACGCTCGACGGAAGCGCGCCCGGCCGATTCAGCCCCGTTTACGCCGGCCCGATCGCCCTGTCAAATTACGGCACGACCGAAATTAAAGCTATAGCATATAAAACCGATATGGCCGATTCGGCCGTCGCCAGCGCGGTTTACTCGATACTCGAAAGAGCCGCCGCTCCGCAGTTCAATCCGGCCGCGGGCGTTTACGATTCGGCGCGCAGCATAACCATAACTACGGCGACGCCCGGCGCATCCATTTATTATACCCTCGACGGCTCGGCGCCTAACCGCTTCAGCACGCTTTATTCAGCTCCGCTTGAAATAAAAACGAGCCTCAAATTAAGAGCGGTAGCGCTTAAAGCCGGCATGGCTGATTCATTCGTCAGCGACGCCGCATATACCATAAACACGCCTCAGGTCGCAAAACCGGTTATTTATCCATCCACGGGCACTTACGGCAGCGTTCAGTCAGTCGCCATAACCACTGCGACGCCCGGCGCATCGATTTATTATACACTCGATGAAAGCCTTCCTTCAGCTTCTTCGACGCCATATTCCGGCACCATAGAAGTGAGCCAGACTTCTTATATAAGGGCCATTGCAGTTAAAGCCGGTATGCTCGATTCACAGGTCAGCGAATCATATATAACCATAAACATGCCGCGCCCGAAAGTCGAAGATCCGCAATTTTCACCGGCCGCCGGAACTTATACCGGATCTCAGCAATTAACTCTTTCATGCGCGACGAACGGCGCCTCTATTTATTACACACTCGACGGCTCGCGGCCCACTACTTCTAAAACACTCTACAGTTCGCCATTTACCATCAACGCCAATTCGACGGTAAAAGCTATAGCAGTTAAACAACCCGATTTAAGCGATTCAAACATAATAACCGCGGAGTATCTTATTAAAGTTCCCGCGCCTTCATTGAGCGTAGCGGGCGGAACTTATTCCGAAGAAAAAACGGTCGTGATAACAAGCGGCGTAAACGGCGCCTCGATTTACTACACCACTAACGGCGCCACGCCGACCGCCGATCAACAGTATCTTTACGGCGGCCCCGTCACCGTCGGCCGTTCGATGACGCTTAAAGCCATTGCGGTTAAAGCCGGAATGCTTTTTTCGAGCGTAACTCAGGCGGAATATGTCATCAAAGTAAAAACTCCCGAATTCAATCCGGCGCCGGGCAATTACACCGACACTCAATCGGTCATAATCACCTGCCAGACGCCGAATTCATCGATCCGCTTCACGTTAGACGGCTCTGCGCCGGCGGCAACGAGCGCTTTATATACCTCACCTATAACAGTTTCATCTAATACGACGATAAAAGCCATAGGCATTAAAAGCGGCCTTGAAAATTCGGATATTGCATCGGGCGTTTATACCGTTCAGCCGAAAGCGGCTAAACCGTTTATGACTCCGCCAGGCGGCGTTTACAATTCCGCGCGCAGCGTCACTATAGCCACTCTCACCCCTGGCGCGGTCATTAAATATACTACCAACGGCACGGCCCCGACTGCCGCGAGCGCAACTTATAATTCGCCCATTACGGTTTCGGCCACCAGCGAAGTTAAAGCCATTGCCATTAAATCTTTAATGCTCGATTCAGATATCGCCAGCGAATATTATGTAATCGACACCAGCCTCCAGCAGACGGCCGCGCCTTCGTTCAACCCGCCCGCCGGAAGCTATAACCAGCCGCAGGCGGTAACTATTTCATCTGCCACCGCGGGGGCTTCAATATATTACACCCTCGACGGAAGCTATCCTTCAGTCAGCGGCCTTAAATATTTAACTCCCGTTACCATAAACTCGTCCGGCGCCATAAGAGCGATTGCGATTAAAAGCGGCATGGCGCAGTCTTCCGATTCGTCTGCGGCCTATGTGATCAAAGCCGCGGCCCCCGCTTTCAATCCGCCCGCCGGCACTTACGACTCGCCGCAGAGCGTTACGATATCATCCGCTACGGCCGGTTCCATAATCAGATATACCACCGACGGCAGCAACCCTTCGCTCGTTAACGGACATACATATTCCACGCCTTTAACCGTCTCCGAAAACAGCTCACTGAAGGCTATTGCCATTAAAACGGGCATGGCTAATTCCGATATTTCACAGGCCGCTTACTCTATCAAAACCGCGGCGCCCGTTATGAGTTTGGAAACCGGCTCCTACGAAGGCGATCAAAGCATCACTATTACTACCGCCACCGCCGGAGCTTCGATACGCTACACTACCGACGGCAGCGAACCGTCTTCTACCGCCGGCACGCTCTATTCAACAGCGGTAAGCGTAACGGCAACAACCACCCTGAAGGCTATCGCCTATAAAAACAATATGCTCGATTCGGCCGTCACCGTAAAAACATATTCGATCAAAACCGCCGCGCCTGTACTTTCGCCGGCCGCCGGAACCTACGAAGGCCCCAAACCCATCGCTATAACCTGCGCCACCGCCGGAGCCGTCATATACTACACAACGGACGGTTCGACGCCTACGATCTCCAGCGCGCAGTACGGCGCACCCTTTAATATCGATTCATCGCAAACCATAAAAGCTTTCGCTCAAAAAGCCGGTCTGGACGCATCTACCATAACTACCGCCTCTTATATAATCTCAGTCCCCGCGCCGGCCTTCGCTCCCGCGCCCGGCACCTACCAGAACGCTCAAACCGTCACGCTCACATGCGCAATGAACGGGGCGAGCATACATTATACGACCGACGCCTCTACGCCCACCGCGGCCAGCGCGCAATACAGCTCCGCCATAACGGTTTCGACTACCACCACTATAAAAGCTATAGCCGTTAAATCGGGGGCGCAAAATTCGAGCGTCGCGACCGGACTTTATACCATAGGAATTCCCGCCGCCGCGCCCGTTTTCACGCCGCCAGCCGGCGCTTACACCGGCGCGCAATCGGTCGCGATAACCTCAGCGACAGGCGGCGCTTCCATTTACTACACCACTAACGGCAGCGAGCCGACCGCAGCAAGCACGCTATACAGCTCGCCAGTCACGATTTCGTCAACTACGACACTGAAGGCAATAGCAATTAAAGCCGGGATGCTCAACTCGCCGGTATCCAGCGCAACCTACACCATTACCATAGCGCAAACTGCCGCGCCTGTATTTTTGCCGGCCGCCGGAACCTATACCAGCGCCCAGACCGTTACCATCACTTCCGCTACCGCCGGCGCTTCCATTTACTACACCACTAACGGCAGCGAGCCTACGACTGCCAGCACGCTATACAGCGCTCCAGTCACGATTTCGTCAACTGCGACGCTGAAGGCAATAGCAATTAAAGCCGGAATGACCGATTCTTCGGTAACCACCGCAGCCTACACTATTAACGCCGCGCCGCAACAGGTTGCAGCACCCGTTTTCACGCCGCCGGGAGGAACTTATTCCACGAATCAGAATGTATCGATAGCATCGACAACCGCCGGGGCAGATATCCATTACACCCTCGATAATTCTACTCCGACGGCTTCAAGCCTGAAATATTCATCACCGATACCCGTTGCCGCTTCCGTCACTATAAAAGCCATAGCCGTTAAAGCCGGAATGACTGATTCTTCAGTAACTACCGCTGAATATAACATAGTCGGAAATACTTTCAGCCTGACCACAACCGCTTTCACAAACGGCGGAGCGATACCCGCTAAATACAGCGGCTTCGGAACCGACGTTTCTCCGCCTTTCAGCTGGGCTAATGCGCCCGCAGAAACTAAAAGTTTCGCGCTGGTATGCTCCGACGACGTCAATGGTACTCCTGATAATCCCAAGGACGATTTTATTCACTGGGTAATCTACAATATCCCTCCGACGGCAACCGGTTTAACTGAAAATATAGCAAAAACCGCGAGCGTCACCACAGGGGTACTGCCTTCCGGAACGGCCGCACAGGGTAAAAATTCCTTCGGCAATATAGGCTACAACGGGCCTACCCCGCCAAGCGGCGTACATACTTACAATTTCGCAATAATCGCGCTGGATCAAACGCCGACGCTGCCGCCCGGACTTGAACTTATGAATTTCGTTATGGCAATAAACGGTAAATTAATCTCACAAACCATTTATAGCGGAACTTATCAAGCGCCTTAACAAATTTGAGATGAAGAATAAACAATATTGAACAGATAAAAACATATTCCACTTAAGGGAGGGAGAAAAGGTTAGCAACCCTTTCTCCCTCCCTTAAACCCTCCCACTATCCGCAAATTACCTGACGCTTTATTGTTAGTTTATCGATAGCTTTTTTAGTCAGGACTTTAATTTCTTTTTTCTTTTTCTTTTTCTTGCCTTTTACTTATCTACCTTCCAGCTTGCTTGTTTGCATCCGCGCACATGCGTGCGCGCGGATGCGTAGCAATAATGGCACCACTAAAACTTAAGATAATGGCTCGCGGGAAAAACTAATGCAAATCGAGTTTAATAATAACACTAATAAAAATTAATCAAATTGTTTAAAACAAGAGTCCTGATAAATTGAGTTTAATCAGGCTTAATTTATAAGAATTATGTTAAATAATACTTTAGTATAGTAAAAGTTGTTTTGCTTTAAAGGATTATCGCGAGCCGAAAGATTAAGTTCCGGTAGTGCGTAAATAGAAAGCCTTCGCGCGCATGCGCGCGAAGGCAAAACTGACAAAAGGCAGGGAAAAAGTTTATGGCAGGAAAGAAAAAATAGAATAGAAATGAAATGAAAAAAAGACTAAAGTAAAGCTGAGCTGAGTAGAGTAGAGTGGAGTAGAGTAAAGCAAGTAAAGAACATAGAATGGCAGGAACTTTATTAAAGAAAATAAAAGAAAAACTTCGAAGCCGGCAGCAAAGACCGCCCGAAATAAAAAGGCTATGCTAATAGCCTTTTTATTTCGATGCTGCAAAACTGCGCAAATACGGCATACGAAGTATGCCGTATTTGCGCAGTTTTATATTCAGGGAGAGTAAAATGGGGGCACGGGGGGAAAAAAGAGAGGGCCATTGGTCCTTTCTTTTTCCCCTGTCACGGCCTTATCGGTCTTATCGGCATCATCGATAACGTTAATATTATTAATACTATGTTTTTATCGGTTTATCCGTCTTAACTTTCTTATTCTTCAGTTTCGTCAGAGTCGTCATCTTCTTCTCTATCGGCCTGGATAAAGGTTGGGTCGCCGTGTTTGATATCGCCTGGAATATTATTAAGATCGCCGGCTTTTTCAATTACATCGCGCAGCGCTTTTGCCACCGGATCATCGGGCGAGCCGCCCATTTTAATATAGCTCTGGTAATTTTTATAAGTTTTTTCGATCAATTTCTTATATTCTTCTATTTTTTTGGGATCCGCGCCGGTTTTGAGAAGTTTTTTCATCTCGCGGATTTGTTTTATTTGTTTTTGCGCATGTGATTCGGAGATAGCGCGCAGGTGTTTAAGTTGGTCTTCAGTGATAAATTCGTGTTCCCAGTCGGTATAAATCAAATCGCCGATCGCTCTCAAGCCGGTTAAATTACCGAGTCCGTCAACCA
Organism: uncultured bacterium; assembly: GCA_964436235.1. Classification (GTDB taxonomy): domain Bacteria; phylum Muiribacteriota; class UBA9980; order UBA9980; family UBA9980; genus UBA9980. Next base: position 1,938 of record CAYTCW010000014.1, on the reverse strand, counting down.
CGCCGTTTTTTCCGACTTCGTATATGAGCATACCGCCGACGAAGACGCCGACTGCGATCGGGCCGCCCCACGCGGCGCCGGCCGCGCCGGCTATATAAGAGCCGGCGAAGCCGCCGGCCCAGCCGACGGCCGCGCCGACTAACTCACCTTTGCCAATTTCCCAGGTAGTTAAAATGAGTACTTTACCAATATTCGGGTCGCGTCCTTCTTTGATAGCTCTATGAAATTCATCCTTTAAAATATTCGAAAAATCGCCGCCGCTCTGAAGGCCGCTCACAAAATCCATCGCGCCGCTTTTAATCGAATCTCCCATTGTATTGGCTTTAGGTTTAGAAGGGGTTTCGATACTCGGTCCGAAGGCGCCTTTTTTAGGCGGCGCGGTCCGGATAACGGGTTTAGGAGCGCCGGGCGTTACTTTTATTTCCGGCGTTGAAGGCGTTTTTCCTTTAACTTCTGAGCCGCCGGATTTAACGGCGGGCGTTTCCGTTGAAGTTGATTTTACGCTGTCTGGCCGTTTTGATCCGCTGTCAGGCGGGCGCGGATCGTCGCCGTTTGTGCCGTCAACGCCGGCCGGCCTGGAATCTCCGGAATCCGGCGGGCGTGAGCCGTCGTCACCGGACGGTTTAGTTCTGCCATCATCCGGTTTTGATTTACTATCTTCCGCGGGCGGCGTTCTGCCATCATCGGAAGTTTTACCGCTGCCATCTTCAGTTTTTGTCTTACCGTCTTTATCAGGCGGCTCAGGACCATCACCGTCAGGCTTTGTTTTGCTATCAGCATCACCGCCGTCAGGCGGTTTCGGGCCGCCGCCATCCGGAGGCTTCGGGCTATCGCCTTCGGGCTTTGTTTTGCTGTCAGAGTCGCCGCCGGTCTTTGTCTTGCCGTCATCGGCGGGCTGCTTATCTTTTTTCATTTTATCTTTAGCGTCGAGTTCTTCATCGACGCCTTTTATGTGTTTTTCAAGGTCGGGATTTTTTTTTGATATTTCTTCTTTACAAACGCCGTTAGATATTTTAATTGCGTCGAGTTCGTTTTTTATTTTGTTAGCCGCACCGGTATCACCGGCTTTTTGAGCGTCGGCGAGTTTTTTTTCAAGGTCGTTTATATTATCGCGTCCGCGGCGTGCGCCCTCAAAATGCGCCTGCTTAAGTTTTTCATTCATTTCGCCGATGAATTTTTCCATATCTTTTTTCTGCTTGGAAGGCGGGTCGCGCGGATCGATAATACCGGCTTCCGCAGGCGTTTTATGACCTCTGAGATCTTCTACCTTCTTCCAGAAATCGGATTTTTCAAGAACTTTAATTTCAGTTTCAATTCTTTTAATTTCGTAGGCGTCGCCTGCACTTTGGGCTTTTTTCAATTCGGAGCGAAGCTCGTTCATATTATTTTTCACGCCGCTTATTTCAGCCGCTTTAGAAAGACTTTTAGCCGCGGTGTGTAAATCAACTTTTCCGGAGGCGTCGCCTTTAAGCGCATGATTAGCTTTATGCACATTTGCAAGCACGGCGCCTTCCGGGTCGGGCGCTCCAAAAACGCCCTTAGACTGGCTATCCGGCCGTGAAGTATATTCAAGGCCGCCCGCAGTCGGAAAAGCGTCGGGATCGTTTACCATAGTCCGCGTATAATCTTCGAAAGCTTTTTTATCGCTTACGTCGGGCGGCTGAACCCAAACGGTGGCATCGAGTTCTTTTATATAAACTTTATATTTATGCTGCTGAATGACCGTATAATTTTTTCCTTTAGCGCGGCTTACGATTTCTTTAAGCGCGTTCGGATCGTTAGTCTTAAGAGTAGCGTCGAAATCGCTTCCGATAGTTTTCGGCGCGCTGCCGCTATTATCGAGGTCTAATCCTGAAAGAAGCGAATCGATTTTTTGATTGCGACGGTTATTTGCATTAACGAATTCAGGCGGTTTACTTTTTTTATCGCCGCCCGATT
>CAYTCW010000013.1:44973-47972 GCA_964436235.1 uncultured bacterium | reverse complement strand
CGGTGCGTAAATAGCATGCCATCGCGCACGCAACGCGTGCGCGATGGCAAAATCAGCAAAAGGCATGATAGAAGTTTATGACGGTAAATAAAAGATAGAATATAAGTAAAATGGAGAACAGTAGAGTAGAGTAAAGTAAAGCATAGCATAGCATAGTGAAGGTTTCTTAGAGAAAATAAAAGAAAAACTTCGAAGCCGGCATGAAAGACCGCCCGAAATAAAAAGGCCATGAAAATGGCCTTTTTATTTCGATGCTGCAAAACTGCGCAAATGCGGCATACGAAGTATGTCGTATTTGCGCAGTTTTATATTCAGGGAGAGTAAAAGGGGGCACCGGGGGAAAAAGGGAGGGCCATTGGTCCTTCCTTTTCCCCCGTCGCGCTCTTTGCGGTCTTTGCAATCTTAAGCGATTTAAGGTTTTATAATCGCTGGTCGCAACAAGTTATATTTAATTAATTAATCAATTAATAATTAATCAATTAATTAAACGCCATTAAAATATTACTTTAGCGAAGTTGCGTTTTCCGGCTTGAACGATCACTTCACCGTTCAGAGTTGAGATTTCGACATATTCAGAAAGGCATTTTTCGGAATTGAGTTTAAGTCCGCCCTGTTGAATAAGGCGTTTAGCGGCCGAGTTACTTTCGGCGAAGCCAAGATCGGAAATAAGGCCTATCATCGACACCTTTCCGTCTTTAAGTTTAGCGCGGTCGAATGTGACGGTGACTATATCGTCGGGCACGCCTTTATTTGAAAACACGTTCTGAAATTCTTGAGTAGCATGATCGGCGGCTTCAGCGTTATGGTACATGGAGGTTATCAAATGGGCCAATTTCATTTTAACGCTCTTGGGATTGACCGCGTTATTAGCGCAATCTGCTTTCATGGCGGCGATTTCGGCCTCGCTGACATCCGTTAACAGTTCGAAGTATTTAAACATCATTTCATCGGATATCGACATGATTTTACCGAACATATTTTTAGGTTCTTCGTTAATGCCTACGTAATTGCCGAGTGATTTGCTCATTTTATTAACGCCGTCGAGGCCTTCGAGGATAGGCATTGTAATAATGACCTGGGATGGCTGGCCGTGTTCTTTCTGGAGCGAGCGGCCTACGAGCAGGTTAAATTTCTGATCGGTACCGCCTAATTCGACATCGGCATTAAGCGCGACCGAGTCGTATCCCTGCATGAGCGGGTACATAAATTCGTGTATGGATATAGGTCTTTGCGATTTAAATCTGTTTAAAAAATCGTCGCGTTCGAGCATGCGTGCCACTGTATATTTAGCGGCGAGTTTTAAAACGTCGCCGAAGCTCATAGGCGAAAGCCAGCGCGAGTTAAAATCGATTATGGTTTTATCCATATCAAGAATTTTTTGCACCTGTAGTTTATAAGTTTCGACGTTTTCGCGTATTTTTTCTTCGGTAAGCGGTTTGCGCGTCTCACTTTTTCCGGTCGGATCGCCGATGAGCGCGGTAAAATCTCCTATGAGAAAAACCACTTTATGCCCTAAATCCTGGAATTGTCTCATCTTGCGTAAAACTACGGTATGGCCGAGGTGCAGATCGGGCGCAGTGGGGTCAGCGCCAAGTTTAATAACTAAGGGCTTTTTAGTTTCGAGTTTTTTAATTAACTCTTCTTCTGAGATTATTTCAACCGCCCCGCGGCGTATTATTTCCATCTGTTTTCCGGAATCGATCATCTTATAAGTCCTTTCTTAATTTATTAAATAAGTTTATCGAGTTCTATTAATAATTTTTTAGCTTCTTCGCTTAAATTGGAGGGCACTTCTATTTTAATCGTAATAATTTGGTCGCCGGCCGCGCCGGTTTTATCATTTTTAATTCCCTGTCCTTTTAATTTAAGTTTAGAGCCGCTTTTAGCTCCGGCGGGAATATTTACTTTAGCGCTGCCGCGGATAGTCGGTACCATTTTAACGGCGCCGAGAGCGGCCTCGGTAAATTTAAGCGGCAGTTCGTAATAAAGGTCGTCGCCCTGACGGCTGAACTGCTCGTCGCTTTTAACGCGGACGGTTATAATAATATTGCCGCGCGGCATATTAAGGGCGCCTGCGTGGCCTTCGCCGGGTATTCTGATAAGCTGGCCGTCGGCGATGCCTTCAGGTATATTAACCTTGATCTGTTTGATGTTATTGATAAAACCCTTACCGGCGCAATTAGAGCATATATTAGTTTTTATTTTTCCGCGTCCGGAGCATTGCGGACATGGCTGGCTGATAGCGTATCCGCCCTGGCTGCGCGATATGGAACCGGTGCCGCGGCATGAATGACATGCAGTATTACCGGAACCGCCTTCGCCGGAGCAAAAAGAGCATAAATCGCGGCGGTTGACTTTAAGTTTGAGACTGCCGCCGCCGGCCGCCTGTTTAAGGGTTAAATCGAGTTTAACCTCGATATCTTCGCCGCGCGAGGGCCTTTCAGAAGAACCGCGCTGCCCCGTCGATCCGCCGCGGTCGAAAAAGCTTTCGAAAATATCGCCAAATCCGCCGCCTGTCTGTTTTCCTTTGCCGCCGCCGAATAACGAAGCTAAAATATCGTTAATATCCGCGCCGCCGGAATATTGCCCGCCCATGCCGGAAAAATCGAAATTACCGTCTCCATAGCCTGAAAAACCGCTATTTTTAATATGATCGTACTTCGAGCGTTTTTCGTCATCGGAAAGCACTTCGTAAGCCTCGGTAACTTCTTTGAATTTATCGACGGCGGCTTTATTACCGCTGTTAACGTCGGGATGATATTTTTTAGCCAGATTTTTATAGGCTTTTTTAATGTCTTCTTTAGATGCATCCTGAGATACGCCAAGAATGCTATAAAAATCTTTCATTTTCATAATAAAATCGCCTTCCTTAAATCTGAAAAATTTCATCAAAATATTAACGGCGTTACGCGCCGGAAATATCATACCACAAATCATTTTTTTTTTCCATAAAAGACGGAAGAAAAAATAAAATTAAGATAATATTAGTTGACTTAAAT
>CAYTCW010000013.1:31797-44873 GCA_964436235.1 uncultured bacterium | reverse complement strand
GAATTATCATATGAAAATATATTTAAAAAAGCTCCGGGCGCCTTTGCCTGCCACAGAATAATTCTCGACGAATCCGGAAAAGCGGTCGATTATGAATTTATCGACGCCAACGAAGCTTTCGAAAAAATAACGGGACTTGTTTTAAACGACATCAAAGGAAAGACGGTTTGCGAAGTGCTGCCGCAGATCAAAAACGACAGTTTTGACTGGATCGGATTTTACGGCGAGGTAGCCGTCAACGGCGGAGATAAAAAAATGGAGCAGTACAGCGAGCCGCTGAAAAAATGGTATGACATCAGCGTATATTCGCCCGAAAAGTATTACTTTATAACCCAGTTCACGGATATATCATCGAAAAAAAACGAATTATTTCAGTTGAGCAATTTCTTTTCGCTGAATTTAGACCTTTTATGCATAGCCGACACAGACGGCAATTTCATCAAAATTAATAAATCCTGGGAAGATACCTTGGGTTATAATATCGAAGAACTTGAAAACCACAAGTTTTTTGACTTTATCCACGAAGACGATATTCAAGCCACTATACAGACCGTTTCGCAGCTATCCTCCCAGAAAAGGGTCGTTAATTTCGTCAACCGTTACCGCTGTAAAGACGGTTCATACAAATATATCGAATGGCGCTCTCATCCTTCAGGCAAGCTCATTTACGCAGCCGCAAACGATATTACCGACAAGGTAAAAGCTATAGAAGAGCTTAAAGAACATGAAATCAGGTATAAAGCCCTTATTGAAACATCTCTCAACGGCTTCTGGACGATCGATCTGCAGGGCCGCATACTCGAAGTCAATGACGCGGCATGCAAACTTTGCGGCTACTCGCGCGAAGAAATGCTTGAACTGACGATAGGCGATATCGAATCGTCCGAGCAGGCCGAAGAAACTAAAAAGCACATCGAAAAAATCATCGCCGAAGGTTACGACCGTTTTGAAACCATTCACCGCGATAAAAACGGATTCAGATTCAACGTTGAAGTCAGCGCGATGTACGAGCCGTTAAAGCGAGTTATATTAGCTTTCATAACCGATATCACCGAGCGTAAAATAAATGAAGATGAATTAAAAGAACGCGATTCTTTATTGAGTAAACTATCCGAGCAGATTCCCGGCGCCATTTATCAATTCAGGCGTTTTGAAGACGGCAGGGCTTTTATGCCGTTTGCAAGCGAAACTTTATTCGACATATTCGGAGTGCGCCCCGAAGAAGTTTGCGAAGACGCTTCAAAATTATTTGCCTTAGTACACAAAGACGACTATCTCAAACTTATGGAGTCTATAATAGAGTCTTTTAACACGCTTAAGTTATGGGAAATCGAATTCCGCCTAAATATTCAAAACGGCTTAAAATGGCTTAAAACCGCCGCGCGTCCCGAAAGGCTCGCCGACGGAAGCGTAATCTGGCACGGCTATGTTTCTGATATAACGGCGGCCATGCAAACCCGAAATTTTATAGAAGAACAGGGCAAGCGCCTGAATAACGTTATAGAAGGCACAAATGTCGGCACATGGGAATGGAATATACAGAGCGGCGAGGTCAAATTCAACGAACGCTGGGCCGATATAATAGGCTACACTCTCGAAGAGTTATCGCCGGTGACCATCGATACCTGGCTTAAATACAGTCATCCCGACGACCTGAAAAAATCGGAGCGCGCCCTTCAAATGCATTTTGCCGGCAAAACCGACCATTACTCATGCGAATGCCGCATGAAGCATAAAAACGGCGAATGGATCTGGGTATTAGACCGCGGCCGCGTCTTCGAATGGACGGCGGATAAAAAGCCGCTTCTAATGTACGGCACTCATTCGGATATCAGTGAAAGTAAAAAATTAGAAAACGAACTTAAAGCTAAAGAAAAAATGTTATCGGCCATAGCCGAGGCTACCGCCGAATTGCTCACTAACACCGACTCCCTGGGAGCCATTTCAAAGGGCATCGACTACATCGGCTCCGCCGCTGAGGCCGGAAGAATTTCCGTCTATAAAAATAATTTCGATGAAAACGGCGTTCCGTCATCGTGTTGCCGTATAATCGAATGGCGTCCTGAAAAAGGGGTTTTACGCAACTCTGCCGTTCGATTGGAAAATATTTGCTTCGATTCGCTCGGCGACATCATCGAACATATTGAAAAAATGGGTGTTTACAATTCACACACACGCTTAATCGAAAACGGATCATTAAGAAGTAGTTTAGAAAATAGCGGAGTTAAATCGGTTTTAATGCTTCCGATATTTGTCGGCGAAACTTTCTGGGGCTTTATTGAATTCGGAGAAAAAAAATACGAGCGGGAATTTTCCGGCACTGAACATTCTATTTTATCGGCGTTTTGCGCATCAGCGGCAAAAGCCATTGAAAGAAGGGCCATTGAAGAGGAGCTCAAAAAATCAAAAGAAATGGCCGAAGCCGCCAGCGTCGCCAAAAGCCAATTTTTAGCCAATATGAGCCATGAAATAAGAACTCCGCTCAACGGCGTCATAGGTTTCAGCGATCTGCTCATAAAAACCAAACTCGATGAAACGCAAAGCCAGTATATGAAAAACGTTTACAGCTCGGCGAATTCCCTGTTAGACCTGATAAACGATATACTCGATTTTTCTAAAATAGAAGCCGGAAAATTAGAACTTGAATATATAAGTACCGATATATTCCACTTATGCGAAACCGCCATGGATATAGTAAGATATCAGGCGGGCCACAAAAGGCTCGAATTGTTATTAAATATTTCGCCGCTGCTTCCGCGGACGATTTTAACCGACGAAATTCGATTAAGACAGGTCCTGGCGAATCTGCTCGGAAACGCGGTCAAATTCACCGAAACGGGCGAAGTGGAGCTTATAGCCAGGCCGCTCGATTTTAAACCCGAAGATAAAAAAACGACGGTCGAATTCATAGTCCGCGACACCGGCATAGGCATTTCGCAGGAGCAGAGAAAAAATTTATTCAAATCGTTTTCGCAGGCGGACGCTTCGACCACCCGAAAATATGGCGGCAGCGGATTAGGCCTTGTCATAGCTAATAAAATCCTTGAAAAAATGGGCGACGGCCTTAAATTAAAAAGCGAACTTCAAAAAGGAAGCGAATTTTCATTCAAGCTCGAAATGCAATACGACCCGGAATCGTTAAGTAATTATCAGACCGATAAACTTGTAAAAATTAAAAAAGCCCTTATAATCGATGATAATGAAAATAATATTTTAATCCTCAAAGATATGCTGAAATTCAGAGGCATCGAGGCCGAAACCGCCTTAAACGGAATTAAAGCTCTTCAATTAGCGGATAAAAATAATGACTTTGACCTTATAATCTCCGATTATAACATGCCCTATATGAACGGGCTCGAAGTAATGGAAAAAATAAGCGATATTTTAAAATCCAGAAACGCTCAACCGCCCGTAATATTATTATACAGCTCATCTGAAAGCCATGAAATAACCGAAGGCTGCAAAAAATTAAATATAGATGCCAGACTTGTCAAACCAGTTAAAATGCTCGAGCTGTTCGCATTGTTAAATAAATTAGAAAACGGCGTTTCAAATAATTCGACGCCGGAAACCGCCGCTGATAAAAAGGAGAGCGGAAAAATACGACTGCCGTCGGCCGGCTATTCGATTTTAATAGCCGAAGATAATGAAATAAATATTATGCTCGCCAGAGCTATAATATCGACGGTACTTCCCGGGATTTCAATTATAGAAGCGCGCGACGGGAACCAGGCAGTGGCGCTGTTTAAAGAATTCAGCCCCGAACTTGTTTTAATGGATATACAGATGCCTGAAAAAGACGGCTATGAAGCCGCCAGAGAGATACGCGGAATAGAGGAGGCCGCTCGCAGCCCCAGACGCTCGATATTAATAGCGTTGACCGGCGGCACGGTCCTCGGTGAAAAAGAAAGGTGCTTAGCGGCGGGGCTCGACGATTATATAGCCAAACCCGTAGTGGCGGACAAAATATCCGCATTATTCGATAAATGGCTGAGCGCAAAAGAGCCGCCCGTAAATAACGATGAAAATAACCTGATCTCCGGCCTGAGCCATTTTAATTACAACGAGCTTCTATCTCGGCTTTCCGGCGACGAAGAGCTCTTGAAAAACATTATGCGTGCGGCGGTTACGAATATCGCAGAAAATATCGCCGCGATCGCAAATGCCTTCAATAACAATGATTTGACGGCCTGCAAAGCCGCGGCTCATTCTCTTAAAGGCGCCGCGCTGAATTTATGCATCGACCGTCTGGCCGCGATAGCAAAAAAAATTGAAAAGAATTCATTTACGGAAGATAAGATATTCAATCAATTTATTTTAGAATTAAAAAAAGAATTTAAGGATATAAAAAAAGAACTCAAGGAATACGGTTTATTAGAGTAAAAAGATCAAATAATTAAGGAAAAAACTTGCAATTTCCCAAATTTTATGGTATTATAAATAATAGAATAGGTGTATTGTTTTAAAAATAAACGCTATTAGCGGGCCGTTCAGGTTTAAAGGCAGTGATCGTTATGTTGAGCGTCGAAAATAAAAACGACGGTGTTATGCGTTCATATTCCGGCCACGGCATGATTGAAAAACATCCTGCCGGTTTAACTATCGCCGGAGTTATGGGCCACGAGCTCGGCCATGTAAACGAGGCTAAAAATCTCGCGCTTGCCGGCGGGCGCGAGCTGATATCTCAAAACATACAAATCAGCGTCGAATTCGAAGGCTCGCGCTTAGTGGCCACTTCGGGACGCGCTACTACCGTTACCGCGCGTATCGACGCCGCTTCGAGCTATAGAAACACAATAGCTAATTACGAGCTTGAAAAAGGCGCAAGCGCTTCTGCAGGACAGCCGATCAAAAACATTTCGCAGTTAAAGCAGCCCGATTCCGCCTCACCGCAGCCGTCGTCAGGCACGAGCGAAGACGCGGCAGATTTTAAAGCGGTAGAATTATCTTCCATTCTTTCTCAGCAAAAGCAGAAATTAGAAAGTAAAATTCAGCAACTGAGCGTCTCACAGGCGGCGGGGTTCAGCTCGAATTTAGAAGCGCCGGCGCCGGCGCAATTTTCCGCCGTTACCGATAATAACGCCGAGCTTAGCGCACCCGAAGAAATTTTTAAATCAAACGGCGGTCCGCAAAAATCATCCGCTTTTACCGAAGACTCCCAGCGCCGTATGGCGGCTGAAAAATTGGTGCGCATAAGAGAACAGATAGCTAAAATCGATAATATAATAGCTTCTTTAAAAATAGCTAAAAGCGTTAAAATGCTCGACAATATTCTTCAAGCGGTAGCAGGCGCGAGTTCCGTGTCAATCGATATAAGCTCTCCGGCCGCCGTGGAAGGCGCGGGGCGTTCTTTAAATTCGACGATTTCCTACGCCGGAGGTACGGCCAATCGCAAATCCGCTATCGAAAATATGATAAATATGATCGAAGAATCTTTAAGGGGAATGGTTATAAATTTAAGCGCCTGAACTATAAAAATAAAATATCGATCGGTAAGCGAATTAGTTTTTAATTGATAAAAGAATTATTAAATATCTATTAGTTCAAAAAATAATAATAAATAAATAAAACAGGTCGCCTTCATTCAAAAGAAAGCTCCCTGTTTTTTTGTTTTATCTGTATCGGCCAGGCCGTATTTTTTATAAGTTATTTTCGATAACCTGTTTCATATCGAAATCTTCGATGCGCAGATAATAATCGGCGCACTGAAGAAGAGCTTCCATAGGCGCCATTCCGATCAATTCCGAACCGACTACGTTTACTCCGTAACGGGCGGCCTCCGCGCGGACGGCTTCAAAAACTCTGAATATAGGGGTTTTTTTATAATTAACTAAATTCATGGATACCTGGACTATTCCGCGGCCGCTAAGCTCTACGCCCATTCCCTTGACGTTAACGAAACCGCCGGAAGAGCCTCTGACGGCCCGCGCTATCTTATCGGCTATCTTTATATCCGCGGTAGCTAAATTTATATTGAAGGCGATCAAATACTCGCGCGCGCCGAAAACGGAAGCGCCCGCGGAAGGATGAACCTCGGCCGGGCCGAAGTCCGGTTTCCACTTAGGATCTTTTATTTTTTCGAACATCCCTTCATATTCACCTTTTCTAATATTTGCAAGGTTTTGCCTGTCAGGCGAAGCCGCTGCGGCTTCATAAAGAAAGATCGGAAGACTATATTTCGCCGATATGACGGCGGCCGTTTCTTTAGCCAGATCGATACATTCTTTCATAGTAGCGTTTCTTACTGGTATGAACGGCACGACGTCAACCGCCCCCATGCGAGGATGCTCACCCTTATGCTTTCTAAGATCTATTTTATCGACGGCTATTTCAAACGCCCTGTATAGACATTCTTTAAGCGGCTCCGGCTCGCCTATCGCCGTAACGACCGTACGGTTATGGTCTTTATCTGGTTTCACGTCGAGAAGTTTTACTTCATTGACGCCTTTGAAACAATCTGCTATCTTAGCGATAACCGATTCATCGCGGCCTTCTGAAAAATTCGGCACGGTTTCAATAATTCTGTTCATTGATAAACACACCTTTCTTTTGATTTCAGCTTTCGATCAAGCCTTTATTAACTTTATAGTAAAGTAAAAATTACTACCAGACCCCGGCCTGCTTTCTAAATTTATTTTCTCGCCGCCCATCAATTTTACTAAATGATTGGCTATCGAAAGGCCGAGACCGGTTCCGCCGTATTTTCTGGTGGTCGAATTATCGCCCTGGACGAACGGCATAAATATTTCTTCCTGTTTATCCTCGCTTATACCGGCTCCGGAATCTTTAACGAATATTTTAACGAGAACATCCCGCGGCGTTTCACTTACTATCTGCGCCCCGATTTCAATAAAACCGCTCGAAGTAAATTTAATGGCGTTTCCGGTTAAATTCAAAACGATCTGTTTTAAACGAGTTTCATCTCCGAAAACCTTCATTTCAACAAGAGCCGGATCTATACTCGAGCTGAATTCAAGTTTTTTTTCATTCGCTATAAAACCCGCATAACCGATAACCTCATTAAAAGCATCGGCCACTCTAAATTCTGAGTTTTTCAGCACCAGCTCGTTTTCTTCGATGCTTACATAATCGATAATATCGTTTACCGTCGAAACTAATATATGGCCGCTAAGTTTAATTCTGTTGACGAATTCCCGGGGCTCGCCGTCCTCGAGCATTTCTGAAAGCATATCGGTATATCCGATAATGCAGGTTATCGGCGTTCTTAATTCGTGGCCGATATTGCCTATGAAATCACTCTTAGCCCTGGCGGCCGTGTCTAAATCTTTGATAAGTTTACTCATTTTTCCGCCCGAAACCTCTATATCGTCGAGCATGATATTGATCTCACCCGCGAGCATGGCGATTTCATCTTTTCCTTCAGCCGTGACACGCCTTTTTTCTATATTGCCGGACCTGACGCCGCCCACTTCCCTGCTTAATTTAACTATACGATCGGCAAAAAACCTGTTTATAAGAAAAGAGGTTATAATTAAAAAAACCGTGCCGGTTATTAAAAGGGCGGCCGCGAAATATTTCAATGCGATAGAAGACTGCCTGTATATTTTTCGCTCTTCTGCGAATTCGACCACAAACAAAGGTTTGTCATTAACGTCATTAAACAGGACATTACAAGTCAATAAATCGGGAGTTAACTTTTTATGCAGAGAATATTTCACGCCGGCGTTAACGGGTTCGACTGAAACTTCCGGAGCCGATAAATCGTCCTTTATTTTACTGTATTTCAGATTAAGGCCGGTCAGCTTATTAATTTTTTCAATATCGCCTTCGTCGATAAAATGGCCGTATATCAAAAAACCGCGCGACGGACCGGCGCCTTTGCTTGTAAGAACTAAATTCGAGGCCACCATAAGCGGCTGAGAATCGATAGAAAATAAAACCGCGCTTTCGGTTTTTTTATTTTTAGAAGAAAGAATATCAGCTATTTCCAATATTCTTTTTTTAAACGAATCGGGCGCATTTTTTATTATTTTTTGTTCATGATCGAAAAAAGTATCCAGAATTATTTCATTCGAAGAGTTCACAAAAAATAAAAAATCTAATTTCAACAGATACATGGACTCATAACTTATATTCGATTCGACGTAACGCTGATTTTTATCGTGCATAAAATCGTAGGTGTTGTCCCATACCGCCCAGTCGTTCAATTTATTTGAATAGTCTTCGCATATTTGAATGAAAGAACGGATAACGCCGTTGATTTTAATTTCGGTGTTATGACTTTCGATTTCAAGATAACTTTTTATCATAACGCCGGAAACCGCGAAATAGAGAACCGCGATCGTAAAAACAAGCGTCACGAATACTATCGAAAGAAGTTTAACTCTTATGTTCATAATTGATCTGCCCTGTTTAAAATGTAAAAGCCACTAAATTTATAATGTGGCGCTCAACGAAAATTTTAGTAAGTGAGTCCGGGTATTTTTACGCCGCTTTTTTTAGCGAATTCGACGGCTTCTTCATAGCCGGCGTCGGCGTGCCGGACAACGCCCATGCCGGGATCGGAAGTGAGTACGCGTTCGAGGCGCCCGGCCATCATATCGCTGCCGTCAGCCACTATTACCATTCCGGCATGAATGGAATAGCCCATTCCGACTCCGCCGCCATGGTGGACCGATACCCACGAAGCGCCGTTAACCGCGTTAATCAAGGCATTCAATATCGGCCAATCGGCAATCGCGTCCGAACCGTCTTTCATGGCTTCGGTCTCGCGGTTCGGCGATGCGACGGACCCGGAATCCAGATGGTCGCGGCCGATGACTATAGGCGCCGAAAGTTCGCCTGTTTTAACCATTTCATTTATAATTTTTCCGAAGCGGGCGCGCTCGCCGTAACCGAGCCAGCAGATACGGGCCGGCAAACCCTGAAATTGAACTCTTTTACGGGCCATTTCTATCCAGTTACAAAGATGCTTGTTATATGAAAATTCCCGTAGTATGACTTCGTCGGTTTTATATATATCCTGCGGATCGCCGGATAGCGCGACCCATCTGAAAGGGCCTTTTCCTTCGCAAAACAGAGGCCTGATATAAGCAGGGACGAAACCGGGGAAATCGAAAGCATTGCTCACGCCGCGTTTTTGCGCCTGAGCGCGGATATTATTACCGTAATCGAAAGTTATGGAACCCATTTTTTGAAGTTCAAGCATGGCGCGGACATGGACCGCCATCGATTCCATTGACAAATCTATATATTTATCAGGATCGTTCTTTCTTAATTCGAGGGCCTCGGCATAACTCACCTGGAAAGGTACATAACCGTTCAATTCATCGTGGGCGGAGGTCTGATCGGTCAATACGTCGGGCACGAAACCCATTTTAACCAAGCGCGGAAGAATATCGGCCGCGTTTCCAAGAAGAGCGACTGATTTAGCTATTTTATTATTTTTATATTCGATAACGCGCTTGACCGCTTCTTCGAGGTTATCGGTCATTTCGTCGCAATATCCGGTTTTAAGCCGTTTTTCTATACGGGTTCTATCGACGTCGATGCCAAGAAATGAGGCGCCGGCCATAGTGGCGGCTAAAGGCTGAGCGCCGCCCATACCGCCGAGACCGGCCGTAACGACGATTTTACCTGAAAGATCGCCGCCAAAATGCTTTTTAGCGAGCGCGACGAAAGTTTCGTAAGTACCCTGCAGTATTCCCTGCGTGCCGATATAAATCCAGGAGCCGGCGGTCATCTGGCCGTACATCATAAGGCCTTTGGCGTCGAGTTCCCTGAAATTTTGCCAGTCGGCCCATTTAGGCACGAGCATCGAATTAACTAAAATAGCACGCGGCGCGCCTGCATGGCTTTTAAAAACGGCGACGGGCTTGCCCGATTGAATAAGCATCGTTTCATCGCCTTCAAGTTTTTTTAAGGCGTTAACGATATTTTCATATGCGGCCCAGTTGCGGGCTGCTTTTCCGAGACCGCCATAAACTATTAAATTATCCGGATCTTCAGCTACCTCATAATCCAGATTGTTCGAAAGCATCCTCAGTATGGCTTCCTGCTGCCAGCCCTTACAGGATATCGAATTTCCGCGGGCCGCTTTTATATTTTTAATCATTTATACCATCTCCCCTGAATCACGATATGACTTTTAAAAGATTATATCACAACCAAACTGTTAGTGTCAAACACAATCCTGTAGATTATAATAAAATATAAAAGGAAATAGAAAAGTATTGATTTTAAGGTTTTATTCTGGTAGAATTAACTCGCATAATAATCTTAAAAGGAGAAAATATGTCAGTAAAAAAAAGCGGTTCAACTTTAAAAACGGCCAAAAATAAAAAAGCAGTCAAAGCTGCTGACGAAAAAAAAACCGGCAAAAAATTTTTGGCGGGTAAAGTAATAAATCCTTCGCCCATACAGTCCGATATCACCGTCCGTGAATTGATAGACGAGCATTTTTTAGCTTAT
This sequence comes from uncultured bacterium, assembly GCA_964436235.1. GTDB lineage: Bacteria > Muiribacteriota > UBA9980 > UBA9980 > UBA9980 > UBA9980. Next base: position 34,442 of record CAYTCW010000013.1, on the reverse strand, counting down.
AACGCAGGACGCGTAAGAGAGGCCTGTCATCTTTTTACAAAAAAAATGCTTAAAGACGACGTAGTGATCGGCATGACGCTCACTGGCGCGCTGACTCCCGCCGGCCTCGGCAAATCGGCAATTATTCCATTGATTAAAGCCGGCTTCGTCGATTTTATTATATCTACCGGCGCAAACCTTTATCACGACGCCCACTTCGGCTTAGGGTTAAAACTTCATCAGGGCTCGCCGTTCGTCGATGACACGAAATTAAGAAACGAACAGGTAGTGCGAATTTATGATATACTTTTCGACTATACGGTACTTTTAGACACCGACTCATTTTTCAGACAGGTAATCGGCGAAAAGGAATTCCAGCGTGAAATGTCCACGGCCGTTTTTCATAACAAGATCGGCAAATATTTAGCGGCGCGCGAGGCCTTGCTAAAAATACCCGATTCATCGATACTGTCGGTAGCCTATAAATGCGGCGTTCCGATATATACTTCGTCGCCGGGCGACTCTTCGATAGGAATGAATTTCGCCGCTCTCGCCCTCGAAGGCAATAAAATGAAATTCGATATAGCGGCCGATATTAACGAAACCGCGGCGATAGTGCTCAACGCTAAACGCCGCGTAGGCAAAAGCGCTATCTTTATTCTCGGCGGCGGCTCGCCTAAAAACTTCGCCCTGCAGACCGAACCTCAAATTCAGGAAGTTCTGGGCATCGATGAAAAGGGGCACGACTATTTCCTTCAGGTAACCGACGCGCGCCCGGATACCGGCGGACTTTCCGGCGCCACTCCGTCAGAGGCCGTTTCATGGGGAAAAGTCGATCCCGAACAACTGCCGAACACCGTAGTGGCTTATCTCGATTCAACCGTGGCGCTTCCTCTTATTTGTTCGTACGCGCTTACGACCGTCAAGCCTAAAAAATTAAAAAGACTCTACGACAGCCTCGATACATTCGTAGGCGACTTAAAAAAAGAATATTTAAAAGTTAAAAAATCCGGAAGGCGCTAAAACAATAAAAACCGCGGCCCGGCGGCATCAAGTTATAATTTATAAGCAGGTGATATTTTTGAGTATATTAACCCGGGACGAAATATTAAAGGCCATAGACAGAGGCGAAATTAAAATCGAACCCTTTACGCCCGAAGCCATAGGACCGGCTTCCGTAGATTTAAGATTAGACCGTAAATTCAGGGTATTTAAAAAACTGCATAAAGTTTATAACGTGGTTGAAGAGGCTAATTACGAAGAAGTCACCGATTATCTCGAAGTTGACGATAAGTTTCTTCTGCTGCCCGGCGAATCCGTCCTCGGAATCACCACCGAAAAAATAACTCTCGCCCCCGATATATGCGGCTGGCTCGAAGGCCGGTCGCGCTTTGCTCGCATAGGCTTAGCCGTCCACGTTACGGCAGGCTTTATGCAGCCCGGCATATCCAATCAACAGGTGCTCGAAATAAACAACTCTTCGCCGATAGCTATGGCTTTGTTCCCCGGCACTTTCATCTGCCAGTTCATATTTCAACGCTGCATCGGAAGCGCCGTTTACAAGGGGCGTTTCGCCACGCAGTACAAGCCGTAATCAGTGAAGGGCCGCAAATGCTAAGCTAAAATGTATATAAAACAATAAGTAAGCAAAAATAAAAAACCGCCGTGTTCAGGCGGTTTTTTATTTAATAATTTAAACTAAACTGAATTTTAAAATTTAAAGCGCAGGAATTAAACACCCGTGTCTAAAAGCGTAGAAGCGACGGATACGTTCATATTATTTTTATAAGCGCTTATATTTTGAGAGTAATTAACCAAATTACTTACCGAATTTAAGGTATTCGCCTGTAATGCGCTTTGAAAACCATTGGCTGCAGAAATGCCGCCCGCAAAAGAGCTCCTCGAATAAGAGCCGTTAGCGTAATTAGCATTAACCGCGTTTGAAATATCTTCCGTTTCGTCTTCCTGTGAAGCCGTAGTTAAAGATTCTTCTTCAGCTTCTTCGGTCGCTGCGGCCTGTTCAGCTTCTTCGGCCATGGCTTCGAGCTGCTGCTTTAAATAATCGTTGAGCTCACTCAAACTGCCTTTTGACTCGATGTTTGCGGCTATATTAGCGAGCATGCCGGTCTTTTGCTCAACGCTGACTCCGCTTAAATTAGAAGTTTTTTCCCACAATTTATTCAGGCTGTTAAGTGTGCTGACCTGAAAACCTTTGTTAGCGCCATCGGTTAAACCGGCCGACATAATTTTTTGGGCGGAGTTGATATAACTTCCGGCCGTTTCAACGCCGAAAGACTGAAATGATAACTGCGTTTGGTTTATGGATTTAGAGGCAAGGGCCGAAGTTGAAGAGGTCAACTGGCTAAGACTTGTTACCATCAGGCTCATATCGGTATAGGTTTTTAAATTGCCGGTTTCGGCCATAGCGACGCCAAAGCCGAGAAAACTCCCCAGCGTGCCCGAGGCCGTGGCGGAATTGGAGCTGAAGTTAGAAACGAGACTCGTTAACGCGCTTCTGAATATAGCGGCATTTTCCGAGCCCGTCGATTTAATCTGACTGTGAAGCGATGACGCGGTTTGAGCGGCGGAACTTACTACTGCCGTATCGGACTTCACGGCGGCGTTGGCATTCGCGTTCACGGCGGCGTTGGCATTCGCGTTCACGG
>CAYTCW010000013.1:0-31697 GCA_964436235.1 uncultured bacterium | reverse complement strand
TTCACGGCGGCGTTGGCATTCGCGTTCACGGCGGCGTTGGCATTCGCGTTCACGGCGGCGTTACTTGCGCCGGTTGCCGCGGTATCGGTGATGTTAACGGCCTGCGACTGCAAAGCATTGCCGTTCTGCCATCTGTTAGAGGAACCGAAATTATTGACGATATATTTAAAAACATCTGACAAATTCGTGATTGAAGCCATAACACACCCCGCTTTCCTGACCGGTTAATTTTAGATGAAAACAAAACTTTAAAAAAGCGCTAAACACACGCCCCCTATTATTATATTACTACATATCCGAATTTATGTCAAGTTTTTTCTCGATCTTCTATACACAAGAACCGCATTTTCTAACTTTTACCCCGTTTTTTTTAATGACAGGAATAAAAAAAAGACCGAAATAAAAATCAATTCAAAAAAATATTGACTTTATCGCCTTATTATGGTAAAATATATTCATCAAAAAAGCCTGGAGAGATGTTCGAGCGGCTTAAGAAGCACGTCTGGAAAGCGTGTGTGCTGTAACAGGCACCGTGGGTTCAAATCCCACTCTCTCCGTTTTATTTTCAGCCGGATTTCCATCGGGTAATTTTTTTGTTGCCTCCGGGCCGGCTGTTTCTGAAAAATAAATATTGGGTGAGGGTTGGGTCCTGTGCGGCGAAGTCTTACGAACCCCGCCAGGCCTTGACAGGAGCAACGGTAAGTATCGCATTTCGGGTGCCACGGGGTAACTCAGCCCTTGCCCTCTATATTTTTTCAGTAAAGCAGGTTAAGGAGCTTATAAAAATGCCCGTTAACTTAAATCAGCACAATGAATCGCCGGCTGAAGCGGCAGGCGGCGAAAATAAAACTAAAGAAGTTTTCTACCGTAAATACAGATTTTCATCTTTTAGCAATATGTGCGGCCAGCAGCAGGTCGCTTCTTTTTTTATCAACACGATCAAATACAATAAAATATCCCACGCCTATTTATTCTCCGGGCCGCGCGGAACCGGAAAAACTTCTATGGCGAGGCTTTTTGCCAAAATACTCAACTGCACCGATAAAACCTCTTACGAGCCCTGCGGTTTGTGCAATAACTGTGTCGAATTCGAAAGAGGCTCCGCCGTCGATATCATCGAAATGGACGCCGCGTCCAACCGAAAAATCGACGACATCCGATCGCTTCGCGACGACGTGGCCTTCATGCCGATAAACGGCCGCTATAAAATATTCATTCTGGACGAAGCGCACATGCTTACCACCGAGGCGGCCAACGCTTTTTTAAAAACACTCGAAGAACCACCGCCATACGTAATTTTTATTCTCGCGACCACCGAACATCATAAAATTCCGGCCACCATTCTTTCGCGCTGCCAGCTCGTTAAATTTTCAAGAATAGCCGTAGCAGATATCGTTAAGCGTCTCGAATTCGTCGTTAACGAAGAAAACGAAGACCGCGCCGACGGGCAAAAAATTATATGCGAGCGCTCCGCGCTCTTTTTAATTGCCAAAAAGGCCGCCGGCGGAATGCGCGACGCGCTGTCGCTGCTCGAATACGTCATAGCCCTCAGCTACGGCGAAAAGATAAGCGGCGAATTAGTCGAACGGATATTAGGCATGCACTCGACCGGCCAGATAAAAAACTTCATCGAAAGCATCTTCTTGAAAAAAGCCGAAACCGGTCTTGAAATAATTAAAAAGAATTATGAAGCCGGCAATGAACTTTTATCGTTTTTAGAAAGCGTTAATTCCTATATCAGCTCACTGCTGCTTGTTAAAATAGGCGTTTCAAGCGCATCGTTTCTCGACTGCGACGAAGACGACCTTTCAGCCCTAAGAGAAACCGCCGATAAATTCGAAGCGGCGCCGCTTTTGTCGTTATTAGAATCCTATTCAGAATGCCTGTCGCAGATACGCTTCGTCCCCGACCAGCGCTCGCATTTCGAATTCGTCTATATAAAGTCTTTGACAGGCTTGAAAAACACGGGCGTCTCCGACGCCGCAGGATCAGCTCCTGCGCAGGCCGCGCCGGATTATTCCGCAATCGAAAAAATGATCGATAAAGCAGTGAACTCCATACTCGCCGAAAAATTAAAAAAACTTCAATTACAAAACGCGTCGCCTTCACAGCCGGCGTCTTCAAAATCGCCTGGCGTCGATACCGGCGCGACTGCATTACAGAGGCCGCAGATTAATAAAGGCGAATCCAAACTTACTTTAGAGCGTATTAAACTTATATGGAATTCAACTTTTCTCGGCTCTCTCAAAGAAATATCCATACCGACTCTCGCCATTATCAGCGCCGGCGTTCCCTCTAAATTCGCCGGAGGAATTTTAGAGCTGGACTTTACTAAAAACGCCTTCTGCGGCGAGCGCATGAACACGGGCGCTCATCTTCAATTTGCGGCTCAGGCTTTCGAACAGACCTACGGCGAAGGCGTCGAATTTAAAATAATCCTTCCCGCCCGTGAAAAGGCAGCCCGCGTTGAAGAACGCAAAAAAGAAATGCTCGAAGAAAAAAAGAACGACCCTATGGTGCAAAGAATTTTACAGGAATTCGACGGTGAGATAATTGACGTTGAAGAACAGTGACCGCCGTTTTTTCGAGGCCGGAAACGAAGCGGAAATAACGGCTGAAGTGCGCGAATTTTACGATTCGTTTTCGCCGGAAAACACTCTCGCGTCTAAATTATTATTTTATAACGAACTTAGCTCCGAATTTCCTTTTCTTAAAATACCCGATTCCACCGCTAAACTGACCTTCGGCTGCCTCAATCCGATCTCCCATCTGATCAACGATTTCAAAAGTAAAAAAAAAGAATTCAGCGAACCTTTAAATATTCTCGATGCAGGCGGCGGAGCCGGTTTCGACTTATTTCTTTTAAAGCAGATTTTTACCGGCGCTAAAGTTTTTAACTTCGATATATCACATAACTTGTTAAAATTAGGCCGCGGCGAATTCAAAGATCACCTCGGCATAGAAGTCAACAAAGACCCGGTTTATTATATCTGCGCGCGGCTGTCCGATTTAAGCGCCGTCAGTAATATTAAATTCGATTACATAATCAGCAACGCAGCTTTCAATCTTATTCCCGATAAGAAAAAAGCTCTGCAGGACGTAGCCTCTCTCTTAAAAGACGACGGCAGTTTTTTTCTTGCCGATATAGCTTTCAGCAGTGAAAACGACGGCAGGCAAACTGGCGGCGACCATTCGATAAAAGACGGAATTTATTACGCGCCGACTATTATTCCGCTTCAACAATACCGCGGCCTCATATTCGATACCTTCGGCTATGGCCGTATATTAGAAAACAAAACAGTCAAGCCCGAAATTATCGGCGGCTCTGAAGTCGGCTTTAACATATTCTGCGCGCATATAAAAAAAAATCCGCCAGCCGAAAAAGAAATTATAACCTGCGCCTGCTCTAACAAACTCGATTTAAGCGTCTATTTAAGCGTGAACGCCGAAGACTCGCCGCAATACGTAAAAATGATAATCGAACGCAGGCTCAACTCGGCCTTCTGCCCTAAATGCCGCCGCGCCTATTACGATTTCATACCCTACTTCTTTGAATGGCCTCAAAAAAATATCGCGGCCCATGTTTTTCCCGCCTCGCTTAAAGAACAGAAAGAATCCCTTATGATGCGCCTCGGAATGTTCGGAACTCCCAGCCCCGACACTATTTTTTTCGGATACGACGAATTCAGAAATTTTCTTATCAAAAAAGAAAAAAATATACATTAAACATTGCATTTTTAGCTGTATAGGTTTATAATAAAATCAACTGCATCTTATTTTATAATGGAGGCGATACTTTTGAACTCAGCTTTTATTAATTTAAAAACCTCGCTCTTTAAGTTTACACCTGTTATTTTAATCTCCGTTTTCGTTTTATTTTTCGTTTTATTATTAAATACCACGCCGGCCGGCGCGCAAAAGTCTTTAGAAACTTCCGTTGCGGCTAAAAATGCGGCGGCCTCGCGCCTGCCTGACGGCGTTGTCGATTCAAAAATAGAAAAGCCGCTGCGCGATTATTTCGAAAATATATTCTCGAAAAACTATGAAGAAGCGGTAAAATCTATGCCGCAGTCCTCGCGCGGCGAAGCCGCTATAGCGAAAATAGAAAAATGGCGCGAAGGCTTTATGTCGCCTGAAGGCCTTAAAATAATCAACAGCCGCGACAACGGCGACGGAACGGTCACGGCCACTTTAACTTTTAACTATACTAACTCAAACGGCGTCAAAGATATAATGCGCGAAAAAATAATATTAAGCTCCTCAGGCGGCGGTTATACGATAAAATCGCAGCCGTCACTCGAGCGGACGGCCGCAGCCTCAGCAGCAGGCCCTTCGGGAAACGCCGGCTTTACTCCGGTCACGATGACGCCTAACGCCCCCGGCGGCGGGCTGCCTGATCTTTCAGGAGTTTTGAAGGCTTTTTCGGGCGGCGGCGGCGCTGGCGCAGCAAATGTCGATCCGGGCGAACTTTTAGGCCTAATGACCGAACTTGTCAACGATCCCGACGTAATGGCACTTTCGACCAATCCGAAAATAATGGCCATAGCTCAGGACCCTTCAATAATGAACACTCTGCTTTCGGGCAATATGCAGGCGATCGAAGCCAACCCGAAAATTAAAGAATTACTGTCAGATCCGGCCATCAGAAAAATTATCGAAAAAGTCTCTTCCAACCGTTCCGGCGGCGGAAATTCCGGCGGTACGCCTCCTTCTTCCATAGATGGAATCGACGCCGATAAAATTTTTGAGTAAATCATTTGATTAAAATTAATTAAATAAATCCGGTGATATAATGAATAATGAAAAATTTGCGATAGAGTGCGTCAATTTATCGAAAAGCTATTCGAGCAACTTAAACGACCGTGAAAAATCAGCGGTCAGCGATCTTAATTTATCGGTAAGCTCAGGCGAGGTGCATGGTTTTTTAGGCCACAACGGCGCCGGAAAGACCACGAGCATTAAAATGATCGTAAAATTAATTACGCCGTCTTCAGGCGAAATTAAAATATTCGGCAGGGATATCAAAAACACCGATTATCTTGATAAAACCGCTTATATCGCCGAATCGGTAAATTTTTACCAATTTTTAACGCCTTCCGAAATTATAGACTTTTCGATATCTCTCAATCCGGTTTCGTTTGCGGCCATAGACCGCGGCGATTTAAAATTAAAAATAAAAGACGCGCTCGAAGAAACAGGGCTTTATAAATGGAAAGACACCGCAATCGAAAAGTTTTCCAAAGGCATGCGCCAGCGGCTCGCTTTAGCGCTCTGCCTTCTTCGCGAGCCCGATCTTTTAATACTCGACGAGCCCGGTTCCGGCCTCGATCCAGACGGCATAGCGCTGCTTTTAAAGATAATCGAAAAATTCAAAAAAATGTCGAAGACCGTTTTTTTCAGCTCTCACCATATATCTGAAATAGAGCGGGTATGCGACAGGGTTTCCATTATAAAATACGGCAGATTGCTTGAAACAATTAATTTATCTGATTATAATAAAAAATCGGCGAGCATCGAGGAGCGCTACCTCGAACTCATGAAATCTGAAAAGGGCGAATTATAATTATGAATAAATTTTTTTCAATAGGAAGATATTTATTTTTGGAATCGTTTCGCGACAGGCTTTTCATAATGTTAATGCTGATTTCGGTAATAATAGTAGCCGGCAATTTCGCCCTCGATTTTTTCGACCAGGGCATACAGGACAGGATCATCTTCGATTTCGGCTCTTCTTTAGCCTCGCTTCTCGGAGCTTTTCTCTGCCTGTATTTAACCACTTCTCAGATACGCGCGCAGTTAGACTCTAAACAGGCATATTTCATTCTCACTTCCGAATGTTCCCGCGCGCATTTTATTATAGGCAAATGGCTCGGCGCGGTTTTATTCACGGCATTCAACGTGCTCATAATATTCGGCGAAATATTTCTGATAATTTATTTCAACTCCGGCTTATTCAGCAGCCTTACGCTGATCTACTTCTATATAGTTACGCTTAAATTATCTTTATTAGCGGCCATAGCCGCTTTTTTCTGCGTAACTTCTTCTTTAGTGGTGGCCCCGGCGCTCAGCGTTTTTATTTATTTCATAGGCCACTGGGGCAGTTATATTTCCTACGCTCTGGAAAAAAGCGGCAGCGGACAGTTTATATTAAATCTTTGCGGATTGGTCACCGGCTATCTGCTGCCTAATTTTAACTACTATACCGCCGAGCACGTTATAACCGAAAATTTTGAAGGCGCCGCGGGTTATCTTGTAATGCTCACGCTTTATACGCTGTGCGCTAATGCGATAGTATTAGGCGCGGCCGCATTAATTTTTAAGAAAAAAGACCTTTAAGGCATATTTAATTTTAACGCGGGTGCTGATATGAATATGAAAAATAACTCAACAAAGAAATATCATATATTCATAATATTCATTTTACTTTTCGCTTTGTTTATTTGTCCCGCGCGGTATTTAAAAAGCAAATCCGATTCGGCCGCGCGTGAAATTAAAGAAAAAGCTTCCGCCAATCCGATCATATCCCTCTCGCTCGCCATGTCTAAAGAGCTCCGGCAGGTCGCCGCCTCTTATTTATGGCTGCGCGTCGATGAATATTTTCATTCGACCGCCGTTAAATTTCGTGAAAATACCGAAATAGTCCCGCTGTTTAAATTAGTGACCATTTTCGATTCTTCATTTATCGACGCCTATCTTATATTGTCTCACCACTTAGCTTTTCATCTTCAAAAGCCGGATAAGGCCCTGGCGGTTTTAAAAGAAGGCATCGAAAATAACCTTAATCCTCCCGACTCGAGGCTCTCTGAGCTTTATTTTGAATCGGGCTGGATCCATGCGATTTTAAATAACGAAACCGGCGAAGCGATAATCGCTTTAGAAGCCGGCCGGAAACACCTCAGCTCCGACTGCGATAAAGATAACGCTCATCTTGCGATGCGGCTGCTGCAATATTTAAAAAATTCTCTCAGGGACGATTTTAATATCGATTCTTACCGTAACAATATAAACCGCGCTGCAATATTAAAAAAATTCGAGGTCGGCGAAGACCGCGAACATCATCATCAACACGGTGATGAGCATAATCACGAGCAGGGCCACATTCACGGCCATGGCGGCTGTATTCATTCTCACACCGACGAACCCGGATTCGAAGAATTTGCCCGTGAACATCAATACGCCGGACATAATCCCTGGCACAATCCTTATTTATGCTCACGGCTTAAATCCGGCGTATATTTTTATATATCGTTATTTATCTTTTTTTTCAGCGCAGCACTATTATCAGCTTATCGCCGCGTTTGACCGAATATGGGCTTTTCAAATTATTTTGAACGGCTATCTGTTTATACTTGGAAGTTGTCTTAAAATATTTTTTACTTATATGCGCAAGGGTTTCGCCATGCCTGACTCTGTGGACTATAACGCGTCCGCTATTGGCGCCCGATGATTTCAGCTCGTTTTTAATACGCGGAGCGGCAGTTTGTAATTTAGCGGCCGCTTGCGCCGCAGTTTTAGAAAACGCAGCAGTTCCGGTCGCCCGGTTTTCATTACGATCTTCCGTTATAACGCCTTTTTCGGCCGCTATTTTATTCACTTTATCGCTCACGCTGCGTTTGTTATTTTCTTCGCTTGCATAGCGGGCGAGTATGTTCTGATAAAGTTTTGACGAAGAGTTCACGCTTGTATCGTATTTTTCACGGCTGTCGCCCGAACTCGAAGCGGCGCGCCCGTAATTCAAATCAGAAGCGTTGGTAACGTAAGAACTGAATAAATTCTGGTGCTTATATATTATTAACTCACCCGCCATTATGGATACGATTATCCAGATAACCGTGAGGGCGGTTTTATTCGACGGCAGCCAGTCCTGCTCGAGCGATTTAAAAGTTTTAGAAAATCCGTCCTGTTTGATATTGATTTTAACATCCCTTAATTTTGATAATAATCTCGACAACGTGCTCACCCCTTATTATAGTGGTTAAAATACCTCTATAATTTACTTTTCGGCTAAAATCAGCAAAAAATTATACGCGCGCCGGATATTTTTGATCAGCAACAAAAAAACAAACCGGCGGGAATTGAATTACATTTAAATCCCTGGCCGGCCGTCTTTTAAAATTTTATTTTTTACATTTTTATATTTTAAAATTAAAAATAGTACCAGATCGTTTTATAATCATCGATATCTTCGCCGTCGGCCTCGAGCCGTTTCAGATAATCATAAATCGAAACGTCGGTATAAACGTAAGCATCGCTAACGGCGAATCTTGATTCCCATGGATAAAACCGGTACACTCTTTTACCATCGGGCCTTATCATAATAGGTTCATGATCCTGCCACGCCCTTAAATGCGATTTACCTATTTTGGGAACGTTAAATACGGGTTCGTCGGTTCTTACGATTCCCGGCAGAAGGCGCGCTTCTTCTTTGCGCTCCTGCTCTAAGCGCGATATCGGCACCCTGAAATCTAAAGTTTCTTCCTTGCCTTTGGTATTGAAAGTGTAGTAAGGGTCTATTCCGCTTAATTTAAGAGTCTTTCTTAAAAGGCAGGTTTCATATTTTTTACTGTTGAAATAAGTGAAAACCTGCTGGTTGTAGATATTAACGCCCGCATATTTTAATTTTTCGACGGCCGCGCAAACCTCAGGAGTTATTTCGGCGGGATGCTGAAAATGGGTTACGATACAAATTTCACGCCGCCCCCATTTATGGTATTTTTTCAATATATCTAAAAATCCGTCGTCTATACGCTGCGGCATTGTAACCAGCGTCCGCGTGCCGATTCTTATTCTAACGATATGCTTGATAGCGGCAAGTTCCGAGATTATCTTATCGAGCGTTTCATTATTTAGCGTAAGCGGATCGCCTCCGGTCAAAAGAATTTCGACTATCGCGGGATCGGCGGCTATCCATTCGATAGCTTTTTTTAATTTATCTTTAGTGGTTTTTGCCGATTTAAGGTCGGTTATTTCCCAGTTACGCTGGCAATAGGTGCATATCTGAGGGCATGAATCATAGGGTTTTAAAATAACTATCTGCGCATAACGCCTTGTAACAAGATCGATCGGGCTCGTCGATTTTTCACCCATATAATCCATATCCATGCCATTCTTTTTACTTTTAAATATATTTTTGCAGTAATTTTTGCCGTGCAAAACCTGCGCCCTTATTGCGTTATCATAGCCGCAGCGGCCTGATTCGTTAAATAACGATAGATAATACGGAGTTATTTGAAAAGGGATGGAATATTTATCGGCTAATTTCAGGCCTTCGATTTCGTGCGGGCTTAAGCTCACGAGCGCTGAAAGCGTTTTCAAATCGTTAATAACATGCCTTAACTGCCAGCGGTGATCGAACCACTCTTTTTCGCCGGCCTTAAAATATTTTAATATTTTAGCTTTCATCTTTCTGCGTTCGTTTATTAAAGATTCATCGAGGCCCGTTTTGTATTTAGCGAAATAATCCAGCATTAAATGTGAGTAATCGTCGAGAGTTTTTGAGCGCGCGGCCGCCGCGGAACGGGCGTTTTCATATTCGATCGGCCTCGACTGGCAGAGATAAGCCTCTGATTTGCCTTTAATGCCCTTCATTAAAAAAATGAATTCGCATAAAAAACCTTCGCCGATTTTAGATAAAACGCTCGTGTCATCACAGGATAATTTAAATAAAATTTCAAACGCGGAATGTTTTGTGATTTTATCGTTTTCCGTTCTGATTATATTTTTCAAAACACGGATACATTCTTTGGCGTTATTTCTTTCGACTATTGGAATATCTTCGTTATAATGCTCCGATGTAACGTTAAAATAACTTCTTTCATAATAATTTAAATACGAAAAAAAATTATTTCTCGCTTCGTGAAGGACCTTTGAATATTTCAATAGTCTTTTCACATCAGGATTTTCATCCCATAAATAATCGAGAAGTTCGTTTTTATCCATTTTAATAAATTGATTCATCTTCGGCTCCTTTATCACTAATTTTAATTACTATACGGCGGCGCTTTCTATCGATAAATCGGCTAAGCGCCCGAGAAAATCAAGAAGCCCTGCGGGGTTAGTTAAATTAAAGCGCGCCGCGGTATGCCCGGCGCCTATTTTAATCGTATATGCTCCGTCGTCGAGCGCGTTGAAAAGATCTTCATCGGTAGCGTCGTCGCCGGCAAAGAAAATATAGTCATATTTATCGGCTTTAATAAATTCGAGCGCGCCGCTGCTTTTATTTGCCTTCGAAGTGCGCACTTCGATAACGCATTTACCTTTAAGCATGTTAATATCGTTGCCTTTAATCAAAGGCGCCAGCGCTAAAGCCATTTCGTTGGCGCGGGCGCGGGCGAGTTCGGAATCGCTGGCCCGAAAATGCCACGCCACGGCGAAATCTTTTTCCTCTATAAACGAACCTGCCAATCGGTTGCAATATTTACTCATCAATTCGATAACGCTTTTTTTCCATTCGGTTTTTATATCAACCGCCGGACGCCATTGCTCGTTGACATGTTTAATCCACGCGCCGTGTTCGGCGACGAAATTTATTTTAAGGCCGCCGAGCCATTTTTGAAGCGTATTCCTGCCGCGCCCGCTTATAATGACTATATTATTCTTTTCATCATCGGCTAATTTTTTCAAAAGAAGTATCAAGTTATCGCCCGGCACGGCTTTTTCAGGATCTTTAACGAAATTAACGAGAGTACCGTCATAATCTAATAAAATAAGGCGCTTATGCGCCGCGCTATAGTTCGAAGTTAATTCAAAACGGCGTGCTTCGTCTAAATATTTTGAATTAAGGCCGCGCCGTTCGTTATAAATATCGATAAGTCCGCCGATAAATTCTTCGGCCCATTTAATGACCGAATATTGACTAATTCTCCTCCTCATATTATCGAGCCTTATTTTACGCTCGTCATAATCCATGCCGAGCGCGGTTTCAATGGCTTCAACGTAGCTTTCGGTATTATTGGGATTCATAATTACCGCATCGGTGAGTTCGTTTGCGGCGCCGGCCATTTCACTTAATATCAAAACTCCGCTTTCATTTTTCTTGCAGGCAAGATATTCTTTAGCGACTAAATTCATTCCATCGCGAAGCGGCGTAACCATAGCGATATCGCTCAAAGTATATAACGCCGCCAGATGGGCGAAATTAATTGATTTATACCGATAGACTAACGGCGTCCAATCGACGCTTCCGAACTTGCCGTTTATTTCGCCTACAAGTTCATCCACCTGCTTTTTAAGCGCCTGGTACTGCGGCACTTTAACGCGCGAAGGAACGACTATGGAAATCAATATAATTTTTTCATGCAGTTCTGGGTGCTTTTCGAGAAAAGCGCGAAACCCTTTCAGCCTGTTAGCGATTCCCTTGGTATAATCAAGACGGTCGATGGATAAAATTATTTTTTTGCCGGCAAAGGACGGCCGCAGCAGATCAATTTCAGCCTGAACGTCATCGCGTCACGCGGCGTCGTTAAATTTATCGAATTCGATTCCTATCGGAAAAGTATCGGCCTTCATTATGCGGTTATGATAAAGCATTTTGCCGAAACTATTTTCCAGATTGTTTATTCTCGAAGCGCATCTTAAAAAATGGTGGGTATAATCGACCGTATGAAAACCCGTAAGATCCGCGCCGAGAAGGCCGTTCATAATTTTTTCCCGCCAGGAGCCCGGCAGCAGGCGAAAAATTTCATAAGACGGAAAGGGTATGTGATGAAAATATCCGATAGCCGAATCGCTGAAATTTTCGCGCAGCATCGCCGGCAGCAGCATTAATTGATAATCGTGGATCCAGATTATATCGTCCGGTTTTAAAATTTCCGACAGACTGGAGGCGAAATAATTGTTAACGTCGTTATAACATTCCCAATGGTGCTGCTCATAAGTGGTCAGCATCGGAAAATAATGAAAAAGCGGCCATACCGTGCGATTACAAAACCCGCTATAGAAGCGGTCCATAATTTTTTCGGGCAGAAAAACGGGCCATGACTTATGATCTTTTAATAACCGCTCTGCAACTTCCGCGTGCTTTTCGGCGGGTATTTCGATTCCGGGCCAGCCTACCCAAATAAAATCTTCAATATTAAGCTCTTTATATTTTTCGGTCATAAAATACGAATTCAAAGCGCTTGCGAGGTCGCCCGCGCTCTCCTTGAATTCAATACCGCCGTCAGGCTTCGCGTTAGCCGTAACGCCGAGGCGGTTCGAAACTACAACAAGTCTCATAATACACCTCCTGGAGGGTAAAAAATTACTTTAATAAAATCATAATTGCTGATGGGGCTTTTTTAAATAAAATAAATAAAAGCCGTAAGGCGAGTGCGTGAGTAAGTAAGGCAGGCTTCCGATAAGCGGAAATTTAGCGCCGCCGTACATTTCGATCGGTTCATATCCTTCATATTCTTTAAGATCTATAACTACAGGCTGCGGGGTCCTGGCCAGATTGAACGAACACAGAACGATATCTTCGCCGTATTTTCTCGTATAAACTAATATCTTTTTATTTTCAGGATAGATGAATTTTATTCCGCCGCATCCGAATATCAGGCTATTATTATATAGCTTTCTTAATTTGATCATGTTTTTAATAAAATTAAGAAGCGAGTTCGAGTTGGAAAGCTGCGCGCTGACGTTGACCGCATTGAAATTATACTCGGGATCGGTGATTACCGGCGCGTAAAGCATCGAAGGCTTGCTGTCGGAAAAACCTGAATTTTTATTTTCATCCCACTGCATCGGAGTGCGGACTCCGTTACGATCGCCTAAATATATGTTATCGCCCATACCTATTTCATCGCCGTAATATATTACGGGCGAACCCGGCAGAGTGAATAACATGGCATATAAAAGCTCTATCTTGCGGCGGTCGTTTTCCATAAGCGGCGCGAGCCTGCGCCTTATGCCGATATTGATTTTCATCTGCGAATCGTATGCGTACTGCGAATACATATAATCGCGCTCCTCGTCGGTACACATTTCGAGAGTGAGCTCGTCGTGGTTGCGCAAAAATATCAGCCACTGGCACTGATCAGGTATGGAAGGCATTTTATTGATAACATCGACGATTGGGCCGTGGTGTTCCTGCTTGATGGCCATAAACATGCGCGGCATCAAAGGAAAATTGAACGCCATGTGAAATTCATCGTTATCGCCGAAATAGGGAAGAAGTTCGCTCGGCCACTGATTTGCCTCCGCCAGAAGCACTCTGCCGTTATAATGAGCGTCTATGAAACTGCGTATTTCTTTCATATATGTGTGTGTTTCTTCGAGGTTTTCGCAGTTGGTGCCTTCGCGCTCGAAAAGGTAGGGCACCGCATCCACCCGGAAACCGTCAACGCCGATATCTAACCAGAACGACATAATTTTTTTCATCTCTTCGCGGACTTCAGGGTTCTCGAAATTAAGATCGGGCTGATGATGATAAAATCTATGCCAGTAATATTTTTTGCAATCGTTGCACCACGACCAGTTCGACTGCTCGGAATCGGTAAAAATTACCCGGGCGCCGCTATATTTATCGTTAGTATCCGACCATACGTAATAATCGTGAAATTTTGACTGAGGGCCTTTTTTAGCCTCGATAAACCAGGGATGCCTGTCGGA
The DNA here is from genome assembly GCA_964436235.1 of uncultured bacterium. Lineage (GTDB taxonomy): Bacteria > Muiribacteriota > UBA9980 > UBA9980 > UBA9980 > UBA9980. The sequence continues at coordinate 18,104 of CAYTCW010000013.1, read as the reverse complement.
AGTGTGATTGAGAACCAGTTCGGTGAGAACCTTCATTCCGCGCTTATGCGCTTCATCTAAAAAGACGACGAAATCTTTAAGCGAGCCGTAATCGGAATTAACCGAGTGATAGTCCATAACGTCATAACCGTCATCGAAGCCCGGAGACGGATAGGTCGGAAGCAGCCACAGACAATCGACTCCAAGGTCCTTCAGATAATCGAGCTTCGAAGTGAGTCCAGCGAAGTCGCCCTTACCGTCGCTGCTCGAATCTTTAAACCCCTTGATATACAATTCGTAAACAACGGCGGTTTTATACCAAAGATTATCCATAACAGCCTCCTTTACGGCGCTTTTTTAAATGAACGAAACACGATAATGCATCGATTCATATTATAACACAACAAAAATAAAAAGTAAAATAATTAACGACACGAGAAATAATCGTTTGCAATGGCTGCGATAATACTTGCAAAAAAAGAAAATTTCATTCCGCAGATGTTTTGCGTGAAATAAAGCGGTTGTATTAAAAATTTTAGTGAAAAATTATTGAAACCCGGCGATAAGCATCTTCAGAAGAGGCTATAAGCTATAGGCCCATCAGTTTAGCGATAACCATCAAGATAATACAGGTGCCAAGCGCTATAAAAATCTGGTTGAATTTTATAGACGATATATCGCCGCCGCCACCGTTATTTTCAGACCCTTTATCATTATTTTCGCCGGCAGTCTGGTTATTGATATTTTCGTTAATGTCTTTTTGTTCTTTTTTGTTTCTCGACATAATTCTTCATTCCTTTCTGTCACTAATTTGCATTGCTTTTAAAACTTTGAATAATTTCATACATAGTTAATTCGTTAATTTATTAACCGGGCCTGAATTTAAATATAACAAGCATTTCAAGAATTTTTTTCGGCTTGGTATATACATGATAAATAAACACTAAATTAATGTTTTTTAATTATTTTTTAGTTAAACTTAATTTTATTATAAATCATTTGCTATTATTTGTCAATAAAAATTTGAACGCCATTTGTATCGGAGGCGCTTATATCGCAAAAAAATCCAGGTCATAACTTAAAACTAAAAATTAATATTGTTTTTTAAGACCGCTTATAGTATAATGTTTGCAAATAAAGATATATTCATTTTTTGTAAATCAGGGTGGGCAAATAGAATACGGAGGTATCGAGTATATGTCCATTAACCCGGTAAAATTCAAAATTTCAGAGATTTTTTCGAGCTGTACTTTCAACCTTAACGTGATGAAAGAAAAACTTCCAAAACAGGTATTTAACAAATTTTTAAATATTATCGAAAAAGGCAGAAAATTAGATTCGGACACGGCTGACGCCGTCGCCCACGCCATGAAAGAATGGGCGCTTTCAAAAGGGGTCACTCACTACACCCACTGGTTCCAGCCGATGACCGGATTGACAGCCGAAAAACACGACGCATTCATCCAATTCGACGATAACGACCACATCAGCGTCATCGAAAGGTTTTCGGGCAATCAGCTCATTCAGAGCGAACCCGACGCTTCATCGTTTCCCTCCGGCGGCATGCGCAGCACGTTCGAGGCGCGCGGCTACACCGCGTGGGACCCGACTTCGCCGGCTTTTATAATCGAGCGCGGCCGCGGCTCCATACTCTGCATTCCGTCCGCCTTCATATCCTACCACGGCGGAGTTCTGGATATGAAAACCCCTCTTTTGCGTTCTATGGAAGCCATTTCAGAAGCCGCTCTGCGCGTCATAAAATTATTCGGAAATAAAACCGCCTACCGCGTAAAACCGGTAGTCGGAGCCGAACAGGAATATTTTTTAGTGGATCAGAAATACGCGGATAAGAGACTCGACATAAAAATATGCGGCCGAACGCTTCTTGGCGCGCGCCCCGTCAAAGGGCAGGAAATGGAAGACCACTATTTCGCATCGATCAAAGACCGCGTCCTGGATTTCATGCAGGATTTCGAATACGAACTTCTCAAGCTCGGCGTTCCCTGCAAAACGCGCCACAATGAAGTCGCGCCCCATCAGTTTGAAATAGCGCCTATATTCGAAGATGCTAATATAGCCGCCGACCACAACCAGCTGCTTATGGAAACCATGAAACGCATCGCTAAAAACCATGGTTTTTATGCGTTGCTGGCCGAAAAACCTTTCGCCTACGTCAACGGCTCGGGCAAGCACTGCAACTGGTCGCTTATCGACACCGACGACAACAACCTCTTAGAGCCCGGAAAAACGCCTGAAGAAAATCTGCAGTTCCTGGTATTTTTGATGGCCTCGCTTATGGCGTTCGAAAAACACGGCGGCCTGCTGCGCGCCTCGATCGCCTCCGCCGGAAACGACCACCGCCTCGGCGCCAACGAAGCGCCGCCTGCGATAATGTCGGTTTTTCTCGGCGAAATGCTTTCAAATATCCTTGATAAAATCGAAAGCGGCAGATTGAAAGACGCTAAAGAAAAATCGTTTTTAGATCTCGGAATTTCTAAACTTCCAAAAGTGTCAAAAGACCAGACCGACCGTAACCGCACGTCGCCGTTAGCGTTTACCGGCAATAAATTCGAATTCCGCGCCGTCGGCTCTTCCGCTTCCATATCGATACCCGTGGCCGTTTTAAACGCCGCTGTGGCGGAGGCGCTTCACGAATTAGCCGGAGCGATCGAAACTATTTCAAAGAAAAATAAAAATTTCGAGGCCGCGGTGATCGAAGTCGTAAAAACCGCCATACAAAAAACTAAAAAAGTCCGTTTCGAGGGAAATAATTACTCTGCGCAATGGCTTAAAGAAGCCGGCGAACGCAGGCTGCCGATCGCTAAAAACACTCCCGAGGCCCTTGAATTCTGGATTAATAAAAAAGAAAACTCATGTTTAATCAACGCCGGCATATTAAACGAAGAAGAGATCGAATCGCGCTATCACATCTGCCACGAACAATACTATAAAACTATCGAAATCGAGCTGGCTACCATGTTAAAAATGATCTCACGCCAGGTTCTGCCGTCCGCCTACGCCTGCCAGAAAGAAACGGCGGCCTCGATAGGAGCGGTAACATCGCTATGCGAAAAGCTCGGCGCGGCGCCATCGAAAACTGATAAGTCAAAAAAGGCCATGACTGATGATAATTTCGACATCGAGCCGCAGATAAAATTTTTAAAAGACTACTCGGGGACCGTTTCTAAACTTCAACTGGCCGTCGAACGCCTTCGCGATGTCAAATTGGAGCTTGCGGGCGAAGAAGATCCGGTAAAAAAATCCGGCCTGATAGTTAGAAAAGTTCTCCCCGAAATGCAAAACGCCCGTTCTTTAGCCGATTTCCTCGAAACAGTAACCGGAAGCGAATACTGGATTCTGCCGACCTATTCGGAACTGCTTTACAAAGATTGACGGGTATGCGAAAGCTCGATACCAGAACAGAAACATAAATAAAAACTTTATAAAAAGTTAAGAAAATTTTCACAAAAAAAGAAAGGAAAAGAGAAACTATGAATTTCAGAAAAATTTTTTTATCGGCAATAATTTTTACGGTTTTTTTATTTTTAAATTCTTTCGAAAACGCGCTTGCCCAAAATACCGGCGAAACGGCGATACCTTCTTCTGCCGCAGTGACCATTGAATATATCCAGAAAGAAGATTTTTCTTTTTTAAACGGCAAAACCGGAACCGTTATATTTGACAGATGGGAAGAAAATAATTTAAAAGAATTAACGAACGCTTCCTGTAAATGCAAAGTCGAAAAATTCATAAATTGCGATTCTTTAACCGACAGCCTTGCAATGCTCAAAACCGGAAAAGCCGATTTCATGCTTACTACCGATATCACCGCATCATATGTAGCGCATAGAAACCCCGATCTGAAAGCCGTTATTTTCGATATTACAAAAGCCTTCACCGCGGAAGAACTCAAAGCCGCCAACGCAGCAGCTCCCGTAGAATCAGGAGATCTTTCGATAGTTATGACTCTGAGAAAATCCGACGCTGCTCTTCGTGATTCCATTAACGCCGCCATAAAAAAAATTAAGGAAAACGGCACTATAGCTGAGCTTGAAAATAAATGGATCAAAGCAATGCCGGCCGGCAGCGAACCGGCGGGCGTGGCTATCGATAAAATCGAAAAAGCCGAAACCATTTACGTCGGCGTGTCCGGCGATATGCCGCCTCTTGATTATATAGCTGCCGACGGAAAACCCGCAGGTTATAATGTGGCATTATTATCCGAAATTTCAAAAATAACTGGCAAAAATATCGAGGTAGTATCTCTGGATTCAAAAGCAAGATTCGCGGCTCTCGTGTCGAAAAAAATCGACGTATTTTTCTGGATAGTAATGCCAGGCGACCAATCCGTCCGCGAACAGCTTAAAGAAAATCCCGACGAGAAAAGTTTCAATGAAAAATTCATAGTCACCGAACCGCATTGCGTAGCCAAAACCGCTTTCATAATGAAAAAATAAGCCGCTTCCCAGGCGAAACGATAGAAAAATGAAAGATTTAATTAATAAAGCCGAAACCGCGCACAGGCTTACAAAATCCGAAATAGTGAGCCTGCTCGAAGATAATGATAACGCCGACGAATTGTTCAATGCCGCCGACCGCGTCAGAAAACGGTTCGTCGGCGATGCCGTTCATCTGCGCGCTATTATCGAATTTTCGAATTACTGCCGCTGTAATTGCCGCTACTGCGGATTAAGACGCGATAACGATGCTATCGAACGCTACCGGCTCGCCCCTGACACCATCTTCGAATTCGCCGAAAATGCTAAAGAAATGGGATATAAAACCATAGTTTTGCAATCAGGCGAAGATATGTCTTTTACCGCCGATAAACTCGCCGCGCTGATCGAAAGGATTAAAAAGCTCGATTTAGCCATTACTTTAAGCATAGGCGAAAAAAGCTATGAGGAATATAAAATTTACCGCGATGCCGGAGCTGACAGATATTTGCTTAGAATAGAAACGACCAACCGTGCACTTTACGCTAAATACGATCCGGGCATGGATTTCGATAACCGGTTAAGATGCCTCAAAGATTTAAAATCGCTCGGCTACGAACTCGGCACCGGCTGTCTGATAGGCTTGCCCGGACAGACTTTCGAAGATTTAGCCGCCGACATTTTATTCTTCGGCAAAATTGAGGCCGATATGATCGGCATGGGGCCTTTTATAGCCAACCCCGATACGCCCCTTACCGGCGCCGAAGGCGGAAACTTTATGACCGCCATCAAAATGCTTGCTATTGCACGCCTTTTAATGCCCGACATAAATATTCCGGCAACTACGGCAATGGAAGCGCTTAACCCCGATGGCCGCATAATAGCGCTGCAGTCGGGAGCCAATGTAGTTATGCCTAATGTAACCGAATGCGATTACCGTAAAAAATATTTACTGTATCCAGGCAAGATCTGCCTCGACGATTCACCTCAGCAGTGCATCGACTGCATTAAGGCTAAAATAAAAAGCATAGGCCGATTCGTTTCTACGGATTTCGGCTATAGAGTAAAGCGAGCGGCGCGATTATAACGATCACTTTGCGCCTTCGAGTTTCACTTCCGTGCTGGAGCCGGCTGATTTTTTTGAAACGACCGGCGCTTCTTTAGTGTCTTCGACAATCGCCTCCACCTTCGATAAGGCCTCTTCATTTGATTTAACTTTCTTAACTCCTACCTCAACGGTATTATCAAGTAATACTTCACCGGTATTCGCTTCGATTTCTTCCGTGTCATAAACGATCTGACCGCGTTTTTTCTTTTCAAGCTCTATAAGTTTTTCTAAATCTATTATTATTTCTTCGGTATCGAATTCACTCGCTGAGTTAGCGATCTCTTCGTCTATTTTTTCCTGCGGGATCTTTTTCATCTTTTCATAGCAGCGTAATAAAATTCGATGCGCCTTTATTTTTTCATCGGGATTAGCATCCTGCTTTTTAAATTTATGCGTCTTATCGTCAGGATAGTCTAAAATATCATACATAATATCGACTGCGTCTTTATAACGGCTTTTATAATACAGATAAGACGCTTTAAAAAGAGCGCGGGAGGTTTCAGACAGGCGCGGAAGGTATTCCGCTAAAGTCAAAACGCCGCCCTTACTGTAAAAACCGCCGCAGTCCTTCAATAAATTTTTAACTACCTTGATATCTATCGAATAATCGCCATCGTCCTCCGAAAGCGTTTCATATACGCCTTTAAGCACCCACAAGCCCTCGTCGTAATAAGGCGATCTTAAATATTTTTTAGACTTGAACTCGTTCAATAGATCAAGGGCTTCCTTAACTTCGCCCGCAAGATATAAAAGCTGGGCCTTTTTAATTAAGTACTGGGCCTTATCGCTGAAATCTTCGGCCTCGGCGTCGAGTTTTTTTAAATAATCAAATGCTTCAATAGGGTTTTCATATCTTATTTCATTTTCGATCTGCATAAGACGGATATCGTTTTGAGTTATAAAAGCGCCGCCTATTTTAAAATCGGAGGTATAGAAAAACTTGTCGCGGAATAATTTGTCGAAATGCTTTTTAGCGCGCTTATACACTATTCTTTTTTCGTTTTCGTTCGAATAGATAAAATTTCTTATCGAATTGAATATGCCGAGTATCAGGTGGTAATCGTCCATGCGGTATTTAGCTTTGGCGAAGTATTTCAGATCGGATTCGGACGCCTTTATTAAATCGGTTACCTGTTTGGATTTAAAGCTGCCTTTTTTAAAAAGCACGTCGATATAAAACGCTTTATAAAGCGCGGTAAAAAAAACTATTTCATATTTGGTCTGGCCGGAAGCGCCTGTGGCGGCTCGATCTAAAACCGATATATTATTATTGAGCTTACTTTCATCATAGATGACCTTTTCGGTTTCGAGAGTGACCTGAGCGCCGTGCAGCTGCTGCTGAGGTGAAAGATTTAACACCGAATTCTGCGCGCCGCCGCCTTTATCGGAAAAACATCCCTGCAGTGAAAATGATAAAACGGCGACTATCGCGCTCATTATTATTTTTTTTATCAGATGGCTCTTTTTTTTATTCATGACTAACCCCCGCTATATTTAGGCCAGAATCGGCGTCAATCGGTTTATTTTTTTATATTTTTATCTTACATCCAACTTATAATCAACGCCGTTTATATCAAGGCCGATATGATTATCGGTATAAATACCAAAAGATTAACAGCGGACGATAAAGACCGGCATAATTACAGTAAATCAGGAAATTCCAGGCAAAGTTAAAAATCGTTTCTTATTTTCAGATTTTATACAAGAGTCATATCTTTTACGATACCGCGTTCTTCGAGTATTTTATCGCTATAGCGGCCGGTTTTTACACTTTTGATATAATCGGTTATCTCCGCGATATCTTTTTTAAAATAATCTGAATAATTAAAAAGCGAAATATCGAATTTATTGACTCCGTAACTCATATATTTTTGAATATAAGGGCACATATTCAATAAACCTCCGCTATAAGCGAGACTGGTCTCATCGTCGATTGTGATCATATAGTGCACGGCATTTTTAAACGACAGCCGGTCGAATTTATACTGCCTGTCTTCGCTGCCGGCATATCTTGTGCGTATATACTTTTCATTCTGCCTGAAAAAATCATAAGCAAAATTAGCCACGTTGATATTGCCGTATAACCTGATTCTGATTTTATCGATCAAATGGGGCTTTGAATTTAATATATATTCTAAAAATTCGACGATATCCGAATCGTTGAGTTCGTATGACAGGCAGATATCGTCAGCGGCCTCGATTTTATCGAAATAATCGGCGGCAAACCTGTTAACCGTATTAAGCGCGGCGCCGGCGCTCAGTTTGACCGGCGCGCCCCGATAAGCTGCGCTGGTTTTGATCAATTCGAACTGCGCCGGATTATTAACTATAAAGCCTTTTATTTTGGCTCTCAGCGAAAAATCTGTAAGTTTGGTAAAAAGCGCGGTGCTCTGCTGAAATGTTACCGGCGGAAGTTCAAGCATGATAGAAGAAAGCGCGGCCTGATTATCATTGAAAAAATCTTCTAATTTTAAATTATTATAAAGCGAGGCAAAATAATAATAATGAAGCGAAACCTCCGAATAATTCGATGTGAGCGAAAGCAAATCCGTTTGTGAATTATCAAAAAGCATCATTTTAAATGATGAAGCGGCAGGATCTACTTCATTTAAAGGAAGCGGGCCTCGATTTTTTTTAACTATCAGCGATGAAGCCAATTCTTCGGATTTTTTAGCTTCGAATGTAAAATAATCTTTTTCGAATTTATCGAATATTGTCTTTCCATATTTTTTAAGAAGCGAAAGCGGAATAAAAATATCGCCCGTAACTTCGCAGTCGAGGCCGCGTTCGGCTAAATAAAATTTATCGTGATTAAAGGCAAGAAAGGTTTTTTTAACGCTTTCAACTCCTAACGGCTGCTTTTCGGCTTTATATGTTTGAATGTCGTCGAGTTTATAACGAAACCGCTCGAGCCGGCAGTAAATATCGCAGACGATCTTATCGGTGCTGAATTTAACGTCCACTTCGACGGCGCGCTTTGAAGAATCTGAGGCAGGCAGAGGCGAGACAGGCGCAACTGGAGTTTCCGGCGCCCTGCGGCTTCTTATCGAAGAGGCTTCCTGTGAATGAGTCAGATAAATTTTTCGCGGCAGATAATGGGCCAGGTCGGCAGGTTCATCCGCTTTTTTGAGGCGCTTAAATGAAACCGAAACGACTTCATTAACCGGCGTATCAAATATTACTTTATCACTTTTATTTTTAATTGAATCTATTTTCACCGCAACGCGCTCGTAACGATCATTTTCAAATTCGAGCATGTCGTTTTTATTGAACCCGACGGTAAAAGAAGCTTTTATTAAATTAAGCGAGGGATCGAAGCCGCTTACCCGCTCGGATACTAAAAGCCCGTTGTTCGCGTTGCGCTCGCAAAAAATAATATCGGCATTTTTACGTCCGTTTAAGTATCCGGCGCCGAGTTTGCGGTTATAGGTCATAGACGCGCGCTTGGTGAGGCGTTCGGCGGCCGCCTGGTCGTATTTGGCGTTGTAAATTAAATCGATGGCTTCGCGAAAAGCCGAAGTGACGTTGTATATATAGGCTTCGCTGCGGTTGCGCCCCTCTATTTTAAAACTGGCCACTCCGGAATCGTATAATTTTTTAAGATGACCGAGAGCGCAAAAATCTTTCGTGGAAAGGAAAAATTTTTCGTTATCGTTACGGTCGCGGTATTTAAGCCTGCACATCTGCGTGCAGACTCCGCGGTTTCCTGACCGGTTATTATTGAGTGAACTCATGTAACATACGCCGGAAACGGCTGAACACAGCGCGCCATAAACGAAAGTTTCAATTTCGAGAGTTTTTTCGCGGCAGGCCGTTTCGATCTCTAAAAGCGAGCACTCGCGCGATAAAATAACGCGGCTGACGCCGAGCGCCTTTATGCGGCCGAACGCCGCCGTATTATGTATGTTCATCTGGGTGGAAGCGTGTATCGCGGCGCCTTTGAAAGACTCTGCCACAAGCGATATCATGCCGTAATCCTGCATTATAAGAGCGTCAACGCCCGCGTTTAACGCGCGGTCGACCGATTCGATAAAATCGGCGGTCTCGCCGTCTTTAATTATGGTATTAACCGTCAGATAAACTTTTTTGCGATTGAGCGCGGCAAGTTTGATTGTTTTTTCAAGGTCGCCGTCGGTAAAATTATCGGCCATCCGGCGCGCACCGTATTTTTTAAGCCCGAGGTATATAGCGTCGCAACCCCCGGCTATAGCGGCTTTCGCCGATTCATAATTGCCTGCGCCGCTGAGCAGTTCAACGTATCGATTCATGAAGCTCCCTTATTTCTTTCATTATTTTATCGGTCATTAAATTATAAGCTTCGCGCTCATTTTCGGATTCGGTGCCGATCTTCGAATAATATTCATCGAAAAAAATCGGACGGCCGATCTTTATTTTAACTTTTGATAATCGAGGCAGATAGGAATTTTTAGGCAGAATATCGCGCGAACCCCATATAGCGGAGGGCACGACTGCCGCCTTCGTTTTATAAGCTATCATAGCACAGCCCGGCTTTCCGGGCAGTAATTCGCCCGTAGCCGAGCGGGTGCCTTCGGGAAAAATGCAGAGCACTTCGCCGTTATTTATATAATCGATAGCGCTTCTGATGGCGCGCGAATCGGCCGCGGAACGATTTACGCTCAACTGGCCGCACTTTTTAATGCACCAGCCCAGAACCGGAACGCGGAACAGAGAATTTTTAGCTAAAAATCTTATATTGACGGCGCCAACGAGCATATATAAAACCGGATCGAGATTGGATATGTGGTTGGAAGCAAAAACCGCCCCGACTTTATTTTTAATTAAATAATCGAGGTTTTCTTCGCCTTCTATTTCATATTTAATGAAAAAAACGGCGAATAAAAATTTTAAAACATAGCGGTAGATCGAAAAATATATGTCGGTAACTTTCATTTTATATTCCGTTTAATAATCGCTTTACTCAATTTTCATGTCAGACTGAGAATTCTTTTTTACCAAGGCTTACTATATAATCGACTACTTCGTCGGCCGTCATATCCGAACAATCGACAAGCAGAGCGTCGGCCGTTCTAACTAACGGAGCGATATCCCGCTTTTCATCCATGGCGTCGCGCTTTATAACTTCGTTTAAAATATCGTCTAATTCGGCGCGCTCGCCTTTAGCGATAAGTTCGTCGTAGCGGCGTTTTGCGCGAATTTTTGCGTCGGCCGTCAGAAATATTTTAAGCCTCGAAGCCGGAAGAACGCAGCTGGCTATATCGCGGCCGTCCATAACCACTTTATTTTCCGAGGCGAAGGCGCGAAGCCGTAAATTCACTTTTTCACGAACATCCTTGTTGGATGCCGCAAACGGAACGAAATTAGAAACTTGCTGAGTCCTGATTTTAGAACTCACGTCAACGCAATTAAGCAGAACTTTAAAATTAAGTTGTTCATCTATCTTAAAATCGATGTCGAAATTATCGAGCTCTTTTTTTATAAGTTCAGCGTCGCCTATAACTTTTGAAGCCTCGCCGCCGAATTTTTCGATAAAATAAAGAGCCGCGGTGCGGTATATGGCGCCTGAATCAACATAGGCGAATTTAAGGGCCGCGGCCGCGCGCTTTGCAACCGTAGATTTTCCGGCTCCCGCGGGACCGTCTATTGCTATGCTGTTGGTTTTACTATTACTCAATTTATTCACCCCGGTTTTTTATTAACTTTATTACTTAATATGAAAATTAAACCCGATTTTACGAAGATCATCGAAAAAAAAGGTGTTGGATATCGAAACGCAGCCGCAGTCTTTAACGCTGAAATCTTCGCCTGACAGAAGTCCTGCGATTATCAGCATCATCGCCATTCTATGATCGCCATAAGATTCGAGCAGCGCTCCTTTAAGTTTTTTGACGCCCTTTATGATAAGCGCATCGCCTTTAACACGAATGTGAGCTCCCATTTTATTAAGTTCGCAGGCAATAGCCGCAAGACGGTCAGTTTCTTTAAACCTAAGTTCCATAAGCCCGCCAATATAACTTTCGCCGTGAGCTAAAGACAGCGCCAGCGCCATCAGAGGCAGTTCGTCGATCATCGACGTGATATCGGCGGCCGATTCGATCCGAAGCGGCAAGACCGGCGATAGCGCGCCGTAATTAACCGATATATCGGCGGCCTTTTCAATATAAGCGCCTTCCGATAAATTCGTGTACAATACGTCAAAACCGCAATCGAATAAACGGTCAAAAAAACCGTTTCTGGTTTCGTTTATAAGCACGCCGCGAACGACAATACCGAGCCGGATTGAATAAAGCGCCTGAAAAAGCGCGTCGAGGGCAATGTAAAAAGAAGCGCTCGACGGATCGTTCGGAACCGTAAAAACCGCAGCTGAGGCTTTTTGCCCGCCCGCAACGCTTACTCTATAGCCGACAGGCTCGAGGCTTGAAGTTTTAACTTTAAAGCCGAATTTATGAGCCATTAATTCGCTGTGATTGCGGGTTTTATAAAATTCGTCAATTATAGTTTTGCCTTTTGCGCCCGCAGCCGCTAAAATTATGGAAGCCTTGACCTGCGCGCTCGAATTAATATTTAAATAATCGATCTTTTTAAGCGACATTCCGGTAATTTTGGCCGGCAGGCAACTTCCGCCCGCTCCGAGGCTTATTTTTGCGCCCATGGCTCCAAGCGGCTCCGTAACGCGCTTCATCGGGCGCCTTTTAAGCGAAGCGTCGCCGGTTAAAATATAAGAACGCCCCTGCGCGCCGGCTAAAAGTCCCATCAAAAGACGGGCGGTGGTAGCCGAATTGGCGCAGTCAATAGCGCCTTTCGGCTCTAAAAAATTTTCGATGCCGCAGCCTGCGATCCTTACGGAGTTATCATCCGCGCCGTATCCACAACGGACGCCGATTTTTTCAAGCGCGGCGGCGGTAGCGAGACAGTCGAGACCGCGCGAAGGGTTGCCTATTATCGATTCGCCCTCCGCCATGGAGGCGAATAAAAGCGCACGGTGCGTTACCGATTTATCGCCGCCGGTATAAATTTCGACGGCTCCCGGTTCAAAGCCGCTCTTTGAATATATGTCGTTTTCTTTTTTATAAAATTTAAAAACCGCCATATTATTCCTTTTCGGCCGGTCGCGCGACTATATCCGCATCATTAAGGCTGCGTATTATCCGATGAAATAATTCATCGTAATTATCGGCCACGTTAGCGGCTACAACCGACTTGCCTCCGCCGCCGCCCCGCTTCTTCGCCGCGGGGCTTTTATCGCCGGCGGCGATAGTAGTTACTATGGCGACGTCTTCATACGATTCGAGCAGCATGGCTAAAAACATAATTTTATCGGGCGGCATTTCAAAAATATATCGCATTAATCGCAGTTACGCTCCCTTATCAGATCGAATTCACCGAGCGCGGGAACGCCGCCCGTTGAAACCGAAATAACCACTTCGTTAGGGTTCGAAGCTTTCGGCTTTATTTCGCCTTCAACGGTTTTCATCATTGAAATATCCGCGCTAAAAATAGATCCCGGCGTTACGAACTCATAAGAGCGGCCCGCCGTTATGTTATTTTTAACCGAAATTAAATATTCGTCCTGTGAAACGCGTCTTTTTACCATGCCGACTAATCTGTAAGTTTTAATATAATCAGAGGACCGATAATTATGATCGGCCGGCGTTATTTTATTTAAATAAAAACCGCTTATATAACCGCGATTTGAAACCGAAGCGAGCGCTTCATAAATATCGGGAGACGGCCTAAACTCCGTACCATTCTCTAAAGCCTTATAAAATCCGTCAAATGCGGCACGGTAGGCGCGCGTAACAAGGCCCGTATAATGAGGGCCTTTTATTCTGCCTTCTATCTTGAATGCGGATACGCCCGCAGCGTAAAGCCTTGGCAATAAATCAAGCGCCATTAAATCGCGCGAATTAAAGATATAGCTGCCTTCGCCTTCAAAATTTTCGACGATCTGCATATATTCGCCGGGCCTTTTTTCTTCGGAAACGAAATATTTCCAGCGGCACGCCTGGGCGCAAGCGCCGTCGTTAGCGCCGCGCGAAGCTAAAAAATTCGATAAAAGACAGCGGCCGGAATAAGACATGCACATCGCGCCGTGAACAAAGGCTTCGATTGAAACATCGCCGAATCTCGGCATTTTTTCTATTTCAGCGAGAGAACATTCGCGGGCAAGATTAACGCGGGAAACCCCGTTGGCACGATAAAATTCGATGGCGCGCGAGTTGGCCGCGGAAGCCTGCGTGGATAAATGCAGCTTAGGTTTTATTTTAAGGCGCCGCGCGGAAGAAAGCACGGCCATATCGGAAAATATAACCGCATCGGCATTTATCGAATCGAGAAATAAAAGATAATCGTCGAGTTCTTCGAGCCGGTCCTGGTGTATGATGGCGTTAACAGTTATATATATCTTGATGCCGAGTTTATGAAGGTAATCGGAGGCAAACCTGAGCTCATCGCGTGAAAAATTTTTACCGCGCGCACGAAGTGAAAAATCGGAGGCGCCGCAATATATCGAATCGGCGCCAAAACGAGCCGCCACTTTGAGTTTTTCCATGTCGCCCGCCCCGACGACAAGCTCAGGCTTTATAAATTTGACATTATCCATTTTTTTATTTTTCGGCATTGCCGTAATATCATCCAATTTTTCTTCCGGCTTTCATATTATAATCGTCTAAATATCTTTGAAGCAGTATCTTAGCGGCAAGCCCGTCAACTATAGCCTTGCGCTTTTTACGCGAAACATCGGCTTCGATAAGCATACGGTTGGAAGCTACGCTCGTAAGCGTCTCATCGAAATAATCAATTCTGACCGAACCATCGCCGATTATGCGCTCTAACGCGGCGCCGAATTTTCTGGCCAGAACGCACATCTCGCCTTCTTCGCCGCGGCTGTTAAAAGGCAGGCCTATTATTACATTGCTGACTTCTTCGGCGCGGCAGATATCGCAAATGATGCGGGCTGAACCCGGACCGCTCTGAAGCGTTTTCGACATACCCGCAATAACGGAAGTTTTATCCGAAATCGAATAGCCTATTCTCTTAATACCGAAGTCTATAGCCATAAAACGCATTGCCTGATTATAACAGATTGCATCGATTTTGTCAATTTTTCATTCATATCGTTTCATTCATAAAGAATTTTCATTTAAATATTCTTTTTTTTGATTATAATTCCTCAACAATTTAGTGGATAATTATTGATTTTAATAAAATATTATAGTATAATTAAAAGATAATATTGTTATTATCTTATCCGGCGTTATTACGCGAAAGGGGTTTTGCACAAATGCAAAATACAAAAGTTAAAACCCGCAAACGGACCGATAAAAATCAGCTTTACCTCGACACGCTTATTGAAATAAACTATAAATTGTTAAAAACAGGCGATTCTGATTTCTATAACGAAGTTCTCGAATTGCTCGCCGGAGCCACCGATTCTAACGACGCTTATTTTTTCGAACCGCAGCAGCACGCGGCGGCAAAAGAATTTGCGCTTAAAGCTTCCTGGCGCGGCGGCAGACTCGCCCCGCCTGAAAACCGCGTTACCGACCCTGCCTCGCTGCCGGCCTTATGGCTTGCTCATCTCAGCGAAGGCAAGCATATTTCAAAAAAAATATCAAAATTAAAACCTGCCGATAAAAAGTGTTTTGCCGGCTCTAATGTGCTTTCATGCATAGCATTGCCGGTTACCGTTGAAAATAAATACTACGGCTATCTGCGTTTTGACTGCCGCTCGCGCGAAGATAATTACACCACCGCCGATATTAAGTTTTTAAAATCAGCCGCTAATTTAATAGCCGTTTCGATCGAGCATAAAAACTCTTACGATAAACTCCAATCCTCGCATCATGAACTGAGAAATTTATTCTACGATAAAATCAATCAGCTCGAAAAATTAAGCAAAACCATTAAAAGCAGCGTACCACAAGCCGTTTCTGAAATAAATCATGCGCGCCAGAATTTTTATTTCAGCAAATTTTTTAATAATACCCGCGATATCATCTACGTTACCGACTTAGACGGAAAATTTTTATCGATAAACAGTTTCGTCGAAACAGTTACCGGCTATAAACGCGAAGAGCTTATTTCAAAAAATATATTCGATTTCATCTTGCCGCAGTACGTTCCCATTTATAAAAAAATGCTCGAAATGGCACAGGCCGGCATATTAAATCAGGCCAATTACGAAGTTAAATTCAACACCAAAAGCGGCGAAACTATCTTCTTCGAAATGAACAATTATATAGTTAACGGCCAGGACGAAAAACCTTCCGAAGTGCTCGGAATTGCCCGTAATATAACGGATATAAAGAACAGCGAAAGTAAACTTCTGAAATTAAAACAGGATTTTTACGGAGTTATCAACAGTTCAGCGGACGCCCTTATGTCCTTCAAGCCCGTCTATGACGACAATAAAAAAATTATCGACTTCGAATGGGTGCTTCTAAACAGCGCGGCCGAAAAACTTTTAGATAAAAAAAGCGGCGAACTGATAGGGCGCGGCATGTTATCCGACCTGAACAATAACAGCATCGAAAGCCTTTTCGACCGCTTCGTCCACGCCTACGAAAGCAAAATTCCGCTTTATTACGAACACAACTATAAATATAAAGACATCGATCTGTGGCTCAGGGTTTCAGCTATACGCCACAACGAAAACCTTATAATGAACTTAAGCGACGTCACTTTCCATAAGCAGTCCGAAAAAGACCTGCAGGAGCAAATTAATTTTAACGAAATACTCCTTGACAGCCTTCCCTATCCGGCGCTGCTTATCGATAAAAATAAAAGCATCCTCGCCTTCAATAAATTCGCCCATGAAATCGGGGCTGCCTATAAAGCCGACGCATGGGAACTTTTCGACCACCATCAAAACTGCCATCACAAAATATTTCACGAATTAAATAAGTGCTTTTTCTGCTACGCCGATAACTGCCTCGAAACGAAAAGTTCGATAAAATGTTTCGAACATTTGCACGACGGCCGTTATTGGCAGATGAACCTGCTGCACGTTTACGAAGATATCTTCCTTTACTTTGCAATCGATATCACCGAAAGTAAAAAAATGCTCACCCAGGTAGAATACGCCAACGAAAAAGTCCGTAAAAGCGAAAATATCAAAAGGCAATTTTTGTGCAATATGAGCCATGAGCTGCGCACGCCCATGAATATAATTATCGGCTTCGCCGAACTGTTGAGCGAAACCACTTTAGAAGGCGAACAAAACGAATACCTGCGCCAGATCAAAACCAGCAGCATGAACCTGCTGGGCATAATCAACGATATAATAGATTTTTCAAATATAGAGGCCGAGCGCATAGAAATCACCAATACCGAATTCAATCTTCAAGAATTAGTGCAGGACGCCGTTTCTAAAAATTTAGAGTTATGCAAAACCAAAAACTTAACTTTAATTATGAAATACGATCCGCAAATTAATTTCAGCGTAATAAGCGATCCGGAACGCCTCAAACAGGTTCTTCTGAACCTTATCAATAACGCCGTTAAATTTACCAATGAAGGAAAAATACAGGTTTGCGTCTCTTTGGAACCGCTCACGCCTGAAGCCGGAAGAGCACTCGTTAAATTCGAAATAATCGACGAAGGTATCGGTATCGACGAAGATAAGCAAAACGATCTGTTCTCGCCATTCATGCAGGCCGACGCATCGCTTACCCGCCGCTATGGCGGCGCAGGCCTCGGACTGAGCATATCGAACCATTTAGTAAGACTTTTAGGCAGTAATAAAATATTCTGCGAAAGCAAACCGGATAAAGGCAGTAACTTTTACTTCGTAGTCGATTTTTTAAAAGGTAAATCGCTTTAAAATGTGAATTAGGCCCTTTCTTATTCTATATCGCTGTTATCTAAAATAAATTAATACTTTTTACAAGGGAGGGAGAAAAGGTTAGCAACCCTTTCTCCCTCCCTTAAACCCTCCCTCTTTCTGCAAATTGCCTGACGCTTTAAGTTAGTTTATCGATAACTTTTTTTTCAGGACTTTAATTTATTTTATTTTTCCCTTTTTTTCCCTTATCTTTTACTTTTTTATTTTACTTTTTTCCTGCCAGCTTGCTTGTTGCATTTGCGTGCTACGCACGCAAATGCGGTGCAAAAATCGCACTCCCGCAACTAAGTAATGTGGCTCGCGGTAAAAATTGTTGTAAATCGGCACTAATAATTGCACTGCCAAAAATTAATCAAATTGTGTAGAACAAAAGTCCTGGTAATATTGAGTTTAGTTAAAAAAAATTTGTATTATAGTGCTTTTATATAATAAAAGTTGTTACGCTTTAGAGCATTACCGTGAGCCGAAATATTAAGTTCCGTCGGCGCGTAAATGCAACGCCTTTGCGCACGCAACGCGTGCGCGAAGGCAAAAACAGCAACGGCAAGGAAAAAGTTTATGGCATGAAAGAAAAAATAAGGATAAAGATAGAAATAGAGATTATAATAAAGAAAATTAGAAAAAAGTAGAGTAGAGCAATAATTTTGTAAAGAAATTTTAAAAAAACTTCAAAGCCGGCATGAAAGTCCGCCCGAAAAAAAGGCTATGGAATAGCCTTTTTTTCGCTGCTACAAAACTGCGCAAATGCGGCATACGA
>CAYTCW010000012.1:19590-49944 GCA_964436235.1 uncultured bacterium | reverse complement strand
GAGTTTTGCCTTCACGCACGCGTTGCGTGCGCGAAGGCATGCTATTTACGCGCCACCGGAACTTAATATTGCGGCTCGCGGTAATGTTCTAATGTGTAACAACTTTTACTATACTAAAGCATTATTAAACATAATTTGTTTAAATTAACCGCAATTTACTAAAACTTTTGTTTTTTCAATTCGATTAATTTTTAGCAGTGCGATTAATAGACTCGATATACATTAAATTTTACCGCGAGCAATAAGGTATATTTACTGTAGGGCCATTATTGCTACGCATGTGCGCGCGCCGCGCGCGCACATGCAAACAAACAAGCTGGCTAGAAAAAAGCAAGAATGAGAATGGGATAGGATAGGATGGGGTAGAATAGGATAAATAAAGATAAGAACAAGGATAGAGAAGAGAAAACTTAAAAGTTTGACTATTATGACATAAAATTAAAGCCCTTACAGAAAGAGCTATCGATAAACCAACGAAAAAGCGTCAGGCAATTTGCGGATTGAGGGTGGGTTCAGGGAGGGAGAAAGGGTTGCTAATCTTTTCTCCCTCCCTGATTAAAAAAACTCATAAAACTTCAAAATTATTAAAATTATTCAATTATTGACAAGCCGTGTACTAAAATGTTAAAATAGGAGCTTAATAAGTATCAATAACCAACATGCACTGAAGCGTTAAAGCGCTTAAAAACTGCATTTGACTACAGGAGGGAACTGCATTGAGTTTAAATACCGATCTTTTGATAATAGGCGGCGGCCCGGCGGGGCTTACTGCCGGACTTTACGCGGTACGCGGCGGTCTCGACGCCATTTTGATCGAAAAGGGAATTCTTGGCGGCCAGGTCGTTACGACCTACGACGTTGAAAATTATCCCGGATTCGTCGAACCGATAAGCGGCGCGGAGCTTGTCGATAAAATGGAAAAGCAGGCTGCTCGTTTCGGTTTAAAAATTAAAACTATGTGCGAGGCGCAAAAAATAGAGATCAAAGACCATAAATTCCACACTCTAACGGGCGAAGGCCCCATAATATCCGATGCGGTGATACTGGCTAACGGAAACCTTCCTAAAAAATTAGGCGTAGCCGGCGAAGAAAAGCTCGCGGGCCGCGGCGTTTCTTACTGCGCCACCTGTGACGGCGCGCTTTACCGCAACCGTGAGATAGCGGTTATAGGCGGCGGCGACACAGCGCTGACCGAGGCTCTATTTTTAACCAACTTCGCATCTAAAATACATTTGGTACACCGCCGCGATAAATTCAGAGGCGAAAAAGTATATTCAGACCGCATATTAGCGCATCCTAAAATCAATGTTATCTGGGACAGCGTATTAGAATCGATAAACGGCGAAGAAGTCGTCGAAAGCGCAACGATTAAAAACGTTAAAACGGCGGCGGTCACGGAATTAAAGCTCGACGGCGTTTTCATATTCGTAGGCCTGGCGCCCGGCACCTCCATAATCACTAACAGCCCTCAGCTTGCCAGCATAGCTAATGAAGAAGGTTATTTAATAACGGACGAAGCGTGCAAAACAAAGATAGAAGGGCTTTTTGCGGCGGGCGACGTGCGCGCCGGAAATTTCCGCCAGATAGTGGTAGCCTGCGCGGACGGCGCGACGGCGGCGCATCATGCGTATCATTACATAGACCATGTAAAAACAGGGGCTTAATTCATCCAACCGCTAAGCGTAGCATAAATCAGAAAGGACCGGTAAATAACTTATATGAAAAAAAATAATCAGAAACAGTCGAGCGCGCAGCTTTTAGAAGAATTATCGCTCGCTTTCGGCCCGAGCGGCTTTGAAGACGACCTTCATCTTATCATAAAGGAAAAACTTGACGGAATATGCGATTTCTATCACGACAGGCTCGGTTCGATAATCTGCACCCACAAATCCGCCGGCTCAAAAAAAGGCGCGGCCAAAGATACAGACAAACCTAAAATAGCTATTTTTACGCACATCGACGAAGTGGGTTTTATGATACGCGGAATAATGAGCAACGGTTTCCTTAAATTTATAAACCTCGGCGGCTGGACCACTCAGACTCTGCCGTCGCAAAAAGTGCTCATTAAAAACGCCGACGGCGACTTTGTAAAAGGCGTTATAGGCATGAAACCGCCTCACATGATGACCGACGACGAACGCTCGAAATCACCTAAATTAGACGCTTTATACATAGATATCGGAGCGTGTTCGGCGGAAGAAGTGATTAACGACTATAAAATCGAGCTCGGCGCCCCCGCGGTGCCTTACAGCGACTTCGGCACGCTGAATAAAAACTGGCTTTATTACGGCAAGGCTTTCGATAACCGCGCCGGCGTGTGCGCAATGATACGGATAATGCAAAAAACCGCGGAAGCCGGTTTGAACACTCAAATTTACGGCGTCGGCTCTACTCTCGAAGAAAGCGGCCTGCGCGGCGCTAAAACCTCGGCGATGAAGATAAAACCGGACATGGCAATAATTATAGACACTCCGCCGGCCGATGACACGCCGAATAACGAAACCTCCTATCCGGCCCAGGGCAAACTCGGCGGCGGCCCGCAGGTAAGGCTTTTCGATCCGACGATGATCGTGCGCCCTAAATTAGCCGAATTTATCAAAAAGATAGTTAAAGCCAACAAATTAACGGCACAGTATGCGGTCCGCTCATCGGGCGGCACGGACGCCGGCGCGGTTCACCTTACCGAAGCCGGGGTGCCGTCCATAGTCTTAGGCATACCTACACGCTATATACACAGCCACACTTCGGTTTTAGACATCAACGACATCGAGCATACTATAAAACTCGCATTTAAGATGATCGAAAAAATTTCCGAAGACAAAAAAGCCTCATTTTAGATATAATTATAAAAGGCGGCGCCGCGTTAAAGAAGCCGGATAGCGCCGGCAGCGGCCCGCCCAATTATTAATTCACGGAGGTATTTAACAATGCACGTTTTAGGAATAGTCGCCTCGCCTCGCGTCAACGGAAATACCGACATACTTGTCGATGAAATACTTTCCGGCGTGCGTTCTTCGGGCGGCACCATCGATAAAATATATATTTCCGACTTCGATATCAAACCCTGCGACTCCTGCATGAACTGCATGCAGGAGCGAAAATGCGTTATCGAAGACGGCTGGCAGGAAATAGCCGATAAAGTTTTAAAGGCGGACGGATTGGTGATGGGAACGCCGGTGTACTGGAACGCCGTATCGGCGCAGATGAAGCTATTTATGGACCGTTGTTTTTCATTTTTAAACGAAAATTTCGAATCGGCCATCAGCGGCAAAAGCGGCGCGATAGTAGTCAGCTGCGGGGCGCCGGATGAAGCTATGACAAAATTATCGGCGCTAATAATCGAAGATTTTATGAAATTCAATAAAATCAATATCATCGGAAAAATAACCGGAATAAACTTTTGCGATAAGAGCGACGCGCTTAAAAACCAGAAACTTATGGCCGAAGCGTTTCAAACCGGCCGGAAATTTATATGAGCCTCAACATACATTTTCTCAGGCATGCTTCGACCGTTGAAGAAAAATTAATTTTTAAAGGCATTATCGACACCCCTCTTTCCGAAAAAGGAAGGTCTGAGGCGCGCGCCCTCGGTGAAAAGCTCCGTGCCGAAAATATAAAATTCGACGCGTGTTACTCGAGTCCCCTTTCGCGGGCGGCGGATACGGCTGTTTTGCTGGGCGGCGTTTCGGATGGCGAAATTATTTTATGCCCCGAACTTACCGACATTAATTGCGGCGACTGGGAAAATATCAGCGTCGAAACCGTAAAAAAAGAAAATCCCGCGCTTTTTGACAGCTGGCTCAAAAAACCGGCTGAATTTGTTTTTCCGGGCGGCGAGAGCGTCGCCGGGGCCGCCGCGAGGGCGAAAAGTTTTTTAAATAAAGTTAGCGCGGCATCGAGCAGCGGCGAAATATTGATCGTAACCCACAGAATAGTAATCAATTTAATGGTTTTAACCGCTCTGGATATCGATATTAATAAGTACTGGCTTTTTCGCTACGATAACTGCCGGCGCACGATAATCGCGCATGACGAAACCGGTTTTTATCTAAAAGCAATGAATATAAATTAAATTGAATTAAGAAGATTAAAAAAAAGAAAATCAATGACCGTATGTTAAATATGCAAAAACGAAAATATTCAACATTTTTAATACATTCGATATTTTTAATATTCGTGTCAATATTTATATTAGCCGCATCCGGAACAAAAATTTGCGTCGCGTCCTCAGAAATCGGCATTAAAACCGCCGCATCCGTAAAAAACGCGAAGGTCCTTCTCATAAACTCGTACAATCAAAATCTTCCATGGACAAAAGGAATAACCGACGCTATCGAAGAGGCCCTCAAGCACGAATCGGGATTAAAATGCGAGTTGTACATAGAGTATCTCGACACTAAAAATATCTTCACCGAGCAGTATTTTTTAAAACTTCGCGAACTTTATGCGCTTAAATACGGCCTGACGGCCTTCGATGCCGTAATTTGCTCAGACGATGACGCTTTCAATTTTTGCGCGCAATATCAAAACGAACTGTTCAAAGGCGCGCCGCTTATATTTTGCGGCGTAAATAATTTCGAACCGGCAGTTATCGCGGGCCGCAATATAAGCGGCGTAGTAGAAGCTTTTGACATTAAATCCAACCTCGAGCTGATCAAAAAAATCCAGCCCGAAGTAAAAAAAATATATGTGATCAATGATAAAACTACGACGGGCGAGGCTAATAAGATAATATTCAACAAAAACGCCGGGCCTTTCAAATCGGTTTTTTCGTTCGAATATTTAGAGAACCTATCGATGGCTGAAGTATGTGATAAAGTTTCCAAACTCGAAGCCGGATCAGTAATTTTTTTAATGACTTTCAACCGCGACAAAAACTCGGCGATATTCAGCTATGACGAAAGCATCCGGCTGATATCCGCGGCGGCGTCCGTTCCGATTTACGGCGTCTGGGATTTCTATCTCGGCGGCGGCATAACCGGAGGCCTGATGATAAGCGCGCGATCTCAGGGTGAGACGGCCGCTAAAATGGCCGCCGGAATAATTAAAAGCGGCAAAAAAGCATCCGATTTCGAAGTTATAAAAACGAGCCCTAATCGTTATATGTTCGATCACCGCATGCTCCGAAAACATAAAATATCTGAAAGCCTGCTGCCCGAAAATAGTTTCATCTTAAACCAGCCGTTTTCGTTTTATTCGGTCGATAAAAATATTTTCTGGTTCATAATAGTTCTGGTAATGATTCTGATCATATTGAGCGCCTTTTTGATAATGAACGTTTTAGAGCGGCGCGCAGCCGAAAAAGAATTGCTTTTAGTCAACGCCAAGCTCGAAAGCATAATAAACGAACTCGAAAACATAGTTGAAAAACGCACCGGCGAATTACTCGATACCAATAAAAATCTCAAACAGCAGATAGCCGGACGCGAGAAAATCGAAAAAGAACTCTCAGCCAGCGAAGCTAAATATAGAATGCTCGCCGAAAACGCCTTCGACGTAATATTCGAAACCGATCTGAACGGCACGGTAATATACGTCAGCCCAAATTACAAAGATATCTTTAAAAGCTCTCCGCAAGATCAATACCTGAAAAACTATGATTTCATCGCCTACGAAGGTGACCGGCCCGTAATTAAAAATATGTTCGAAACTATAGCCCGGTTCGGACATGCTAATGAAATTATATTCAGAAACGCCGGCTTCGGCTCCGATCCGCTCTGGTTTGAAAGCTCGGGCAAGGTATTTACCGCCGCTGACGGGCGCCCGCACATAGTAATCGTAACCCGTAACGTGACGGAACGCAAAAAAATCGAAGAAGAAATGATCAAAAACGCCAAACTCGAATCGCTCGGGCTTCTCGCAGGCGGCATCGCGCACGATTTCAACAACGTATTAATGGGAATTATCGGCAATATTACCTTAGCTAAAAGACGCTGCGGCGATACGGGCATAGCCGAAATACTCTCGCGCGCCGAAAGGGTTTCCTATCGCGCTAAAAGCCTTACCGAACAGCTTATCACATTTTCAAAGGGCGGAATGCCCATTAAAAAACTTACCGATATCAACGAGTTAATACGCGAAGCCGTGCAGTTTTCGCTTTCCGGCTCCTCTATGAAAAGCGAATTTTTACTCGAACCTTCACTGCATAAAATAGAAGCCGACGAAGGACAGCTTATACAGGTTATAACCAATATCACCATAAACGCGCGGCAGGCCTGCGGCGAAAACGGCCTCATCACCTTTAAAACCGAAAACATAGACGAGAGTAAAACCGGAAATTACCCGGCGCTCAACGGCGATAACATTAAAATAACCATAAGCGATAACGGACAGGGAATAGAGGCCTCGATTCTAAAAAATATATTCGATCCTTATTTCACCACTAAACCCGACGGGCGCGGCATAGGCCTTGCAGCGGCTCATTCGATCATTAAAAATCACAACGGAATTATCGAAGTCGAATCCAGACCCGGTTCCGGAACCACCTTTAATATCTTCCTTCCGGCGGGACGCCCGCTTTAAATCCTCATTTTTTACGCTTATTTTTCCGTCAAAGATTTTAGCTTAATATCTCTTGACATTTTTTCCATTTAAATATATAATTCATAAGCGAAAAGCGATTGATTTATCGCCTTGTTTTGTTAATAAATTCTTGGAGGTATAAAATGACATTAAAAAGAGGACTTTTTTTAGCAGCTATTTTAACGCTAAGCATACAATTCAACGCCTCGGCGCAAGTTCCCGACGCACAGCCGCCGGCCGCGCCGCCAGCGCCGGTAGTAACCGACGCTACGGCCGAAGTTAACGCTACGCCCCCGGCGCCCGCCGATACGCAGCCACAGGCCTCGCCGGCGCAACCGGTTACGCCTCCGGCTCAACCGCCCGCTGAAGCTCCGCTTCCGGCCGGACAGCCGCCTCTGCCCGAATCAAAGCCCGCCGAAACTCAGCCCGCACAGCCGCAGCCGCCGGCACCGGCACCCGAACAAAGCGCGCCCGTAACTCAACCGGCGGCGCCCGTTCAACCCGAACAGCCTTCACCGGCACAGCCTGCGACATCAGCGCCCGTTCCGGCCGAACAACCCGCGCAGCCTCAGCCGCCGGCACCGCAACAGCCTGCCGCGCCTGATACCTCCTCGCAGCCGGCAGCCGGCACGACCGCCGTTGAAGCTCAGCCGCCAGCGCCCGCTTCAAACGCCATGGCCGTTTCGGCTAAAGATTTCATCTTAAAACAGGAAGAATTAAGCTACGGCGTTACGCTCATTTCAAAAGCAGTCAAAATGAGAATACCTTTCGAGTCGAATCCGATATTAATAGAAAATAAAGACCAGATAAAAACCGTCGCCGGCCGCATGTTTCAAGAAGTCAAAGAACTTGCTGACAATTTAAACGCCATGGCGATCAATTTAATGTCATATAAAAAAGACGATAAAGACCACGATTTCGGTCTTATCGCTCTCGAATTAAAAGAAAGTTCCCGCGCCGATGCCGAAGTTTTCAAAGGGCTCATAAAAACATCCATGATGTCTTATTTTAAAGAAGAAACTTTCTTTATAGCAGATAAATTCCCGCTTATCGTAATAATTGCCCACAACTATCCCGAAGGCAAAAAAGAAGATATTAAATGGGCTTTCGATTTAGCGCAGAAAAAATTCGAAAAGTAATCTATTGCTTAAGTTTATAATAAACAATAACCTGGCGCGCATGAACTTCGCGCTTAAAATAAAAGAAAATTTTCTAGAATGGGCGATGAAATGAATCAAAATATAGATAATGAAGGTCAAAACAACGGCACTATAAAAAAGAATAAAAACGTAAAAGTCTGGCAGGAAGGCGCGGCGGTAAAAATAACTACCGGCGAGCTCGGCGGCGCCGTAGCACGCGAAGGTTTCGTAGCCTCTCTCGGGGGCGCCGGCATGACTCCCGACGAACTCGAGCGCGAAATGCGAATAGCGCGCGAAATTTGTCCCGACGGAGAAATCGGCGTTAACTTAATGTACGTAGCCAAAGATTTTCACAGCGTAGCGCGTACGGTGCAGAAACTCGGCGCTAATTTTATAGTTCTGAGCGCCGGTTACGACTCTAAAATACTTAACTGCACAGGCGAATACGAAGACCTCAAGCTCGAAATCATACCCAAGGTAGCCCACCCTTCGCTCGCGCTCAGGGTTCTGCAAAGCGGAGTCGTAAAAAGGATAATGCTCGAAGGCGCAGGCTGCGGCGGTCATATCGGTTTCAGCTCGATAAAAAATTTCACCTCCACCGAAGAATTAGTCAGGCTGACTTTCATGCGTTTTGCCACCTACCTCGCACGGCAGGTCCTCGGCAAGGGCGCGCCTGAAAATGAAGTCGCCGCTTTTATCGAAGACGTTAAAAACCACCGCGAAGATTACCGCAAAAAATATCATGTGCCCGAATTAATCGCCGCAGGCGGCATTAACGAAGATAATTTCCAGCGCATCATAGATAACGGCGCCGATCACATCGCCAACTGCCTTATATTCACTATATGCAAAGAATCCAACGCCCATCTCAACTGGAAAAAAATGCAGTTCCAGGCCGATAAACGAATATTTTTCGAAAGCCCCGTTAAAGGTATGATCGGCTCCGCCATAAAAAACAGCTTCATCGACAGGTACTTCGAACTCGATGATACGGGCGTTTACCGCTTTAAAGCCACCGAAAAAAACAGGCAGAAAAACGGCGAAAAAATCAAATCCGATTTTACCGACCGCTGCGTCACTAAATGTATGGAAAACGACTTCTGCCTTAAATATTCAAAAGACTACCTTCACCCGATGTGCATATTCCACCGTCTCGAAGAAACGGCGGTCGAAGGCAATGTCGATGACGGCATAGTCTTTACTTCTGAAAATTTGAATTATATTCAAAAAGTAGCTAAGGTGAATATCAGCGCTAAAGAGGTTATCGATTATATAAAAAAATATACATACGGCGCAACGGATTAGCCGCTAAATAAATTTCTTTTTATTTTCTCTTAAATTCCAGGTTCAGCACTGACGGCATCAAAATCAGCTTATACCGGCATGATGCGGCTTTCGTATAAGTCGGATCCATGTAATGCGTGTACTGTATCTTGCCGCCCGCCGCAAAAGACAGATGATCGAGGGTTTTACAAATTATATTGCCGGTCAATTCGAGCGGACTGTCAGGAGAAGTATTCTTGACGAAGCCTTCCGGCGCGTTCAAACTGACATATTTATATTTTTTCGAACAATCTATTTTTATATTGCCGCGCGCGCAGTAGAGCGATAAAATCTGATTGAATGGCGCTTCTATACCGCGCGCTTCACAATCGCCCTCGCCGACGAATACAATGCCGCCTTCTATCACTTTGATATTATCAGGCAGATTCAACCCGCCGCTTTCGATCGAAACCACGCAATATGGTATTGTCAAATTACGCCCTGAAAGACATTCTTTATAAAATTCAGCCTCGTTTTTATAGCGTTTTTCAATTCGGGACTTTAATATCGAAGTTATATCCGCCGCGCCGGGATCGCCCGAAAAAATAGAGGTTTCGCTGCCGTCTGAATTTTTAACGGCTATTTTAAAATTATGAATATTAAGATTATCGGTAATTTCGGAATCGCTGAATTTATTGACGGTGCCCGCCTGCGCGTTTTGCGACATAAAGCCGTCGTAGAGCATATAATTATAAGAACGGTTATAAGGCTCCTTGATTATCGTAGTCATTAATTTTGAATAATTTTGATAACTGTTGACGCAGAAATCTTTCCAACCCGTGTGAGCGTCGGCTGTTTTTATTTTAAATAAAAGAGGAAATTCCGACAGATCGGCGGACGATGAAAAAAAATCGGTTTTATTATCGAGCGCGTTAACCATTACGTATTCAAGATCAGGCGTGGTGTCTATTTTCGAGTTCTGGTCGAAATCGTTTACAAGGCATTTATATATCGGATAAGACTGATATACGCGCCCGATAACAAGCGCCGGCGAAGGAAGATTCTGGCTTCCATAAAGATGGAGCGTCGAAGAAAAAGGCGGCAAACCCATATATTTTTTCATTACGTTAGGAGCGGAAGCATCGGTTATCATATCGTAGTAATAACCGAGAGGAGTATATTCGATCTGGTAGCCGCCGGGCGGATTGGGCGGCGCGAAGGGAAGAGCCCCCCCTAAATTCGAGTAGCAGCGGGTTACGCCCGGATTAAAGCCTATGTTAATAAAATGAAACAACTCGGAAAATTCTTTATGGAAGCCTGAAGTTTTATTTAATATGGCCTCGCTGCCAAAATATATATAACCGCGGGTCAAATAAGCCTTAGGGCTGGTCAAAAAGCTGGCTAATGAATTATCTTCAGACGGGTTATGGTTGTAAAGAACTAAAGGCATAAATTTATTGTGCGGCGCGGGCATTCCCGCTATAGTGTTGTTGTATAGGTTGTAGGCCATTTGCGGAAGCGCCTTATTGCGGACCATAAGAGTAAATTTAGAATAAAGCGGCACAGTTGAAAAAATTTTAGATATCCTGCGCTTGATCTTGCACTCATAGCGGATTTTATTAATATAAATTGTACAGCCGACCTCTACTATCACTTTTTTTTCGTAAGGATCGCTGTAAAGTTCGCCCGCGTTCTGGCTTAAATCGCCGCCCTGGTCGCTTTCGCGCGCGAGCGCCTTTATATAAATATTTTCAATCACCGCCGGCTTGAACTGGTCGAAAAGCGATCGCAAAACCTCGTCGCCCGCCGGATCGATGATAAAATCTTCATCCTGCGAATCGCTTATGAAATTAGCGAGTTTACCGGCCGGATCGATACGGCATTTGTAGGAAATATAGGGATAAACTACGTTGACTACCGAAAACGCTATATTTCTAACCGATTGAAGAAGCATAGTATAATGCGCGCGGTCCATCGTATTCATGGCCATATTGTGGTAGCTGTAAAATACGATGTAAACGATGGCCGTAAGAACGATTATCATCGGAATTACGACGCCGTTTCTATTTAAAATTTTTTTAAGCGCGGCAGCGCGGTCGGTATATAACTTTTTCATAATATTCCATTCCCGTATTCGTTTTCAATCGATTAAAATATAGGGCGCCCGATATTATTCGGCTTCGGGCGTCGAATAGACCTGCCACAGCTTTTTATAGGTATCGATCTTATCGCCCGGAACTGAAAAACCCGACATTTTAAGCGCGTTGATCATATCTCCCGTATTGCGCGTAAGAGAATTGAAACCCGGATCGAGAGCAATATCGCTGGCCTCGTAGTGCTTTTCATCGGTAATTTTAGCGTCGGCCAGACCGTTATACCTTAAAAGTTTGAACATTTCCGACAAAGTCTTTATATCGGCGGCTTTTTCAACGACCTTATCCGCAGCCACTTTGCCTATTCCGGCGGCAGCGTTCAGCTCGGCGTCTTCTTTCAACAGGTCCGCTTTAATAGCGTCGAGATTGCGTCTGACGGCGTTTCTAAAGTACCAGATACCGCGGGTGCCGCACATATAAATATTATAACCGGCGTAAGGGTGGCCGGGCGGAAAGGGCGATACCGGCAGAGGCGTTACCGTATAGCCTTTCGCGGCCGCCGCGGGCGTTATCGAAACTGCGGTACCGGTCTTGTAAATAGGGCCTTCGCATACGAGGTTGAATAACTTGCGCCTGTCCACCTGTGATTTTTTAGAAAATTTATCGCTGCGCGCGGCAAAAAATGAATCGATGGCTTCGAATATCTGGTTTTCGCCCTCCCATGTGTATTTCATGGCCTGCGCCTCGTCTATTTCTTTTGCTATTATCTTTTTTCCGACGTCGTATATGTAAGGCTCGTCCGCCGCTTTTATCTTATAATCGATAGCTTCCGCCACGGCGCCGATAAACAGCCTTATCAACATCTGCACTTCGCGGTATTTGAATTTAGTGTTGAGCACGATCGGCTCGATAAGCTGAGTTTTCGGGCCGAGCTTAAAATCGTCCACTCTCGAAGGCGGCTCGGTGCAGAGACGCTCATCGACTTTATTAGAAAACATAAGCTGCCCGAGAGCGTTTGCGTTT
Source organism: uncultured bacterium (assembly GCA_964436235.1). Classification (GTDB taxonomy): domain Bacteria; phylum Muiribacteriota; class UBA9980; order UBA9980; family UBA9980; genus UBA9980. The sequence continues at coordinate 37,904 of CAYTCW010000012.1, read as the reverse complement.
TGAGCGCGCGCGAAACCCGCCCCCGAATAATTTGCCATAAAATGCACGGAAGACGATAATAAAATAATAATTAAAACGGTCATAATAAAATACTTGACTACGGTTTTATGTATTTTTTTATGCAAAAAGATCATCTCCTTTTTAATGCGCCGCCGGCGCATCTTTAAATTCAGCGTTTTTAAGCGTGTTATTAAGCACGTATGGAAAAATATTAAATGAAAAATCTTTAGAGGTATCTACGGCCGAGCCTTTATCGATCAGTCGAGTCTTTATTTTAAGGGCTATATTCATACAGACCGTGCGGTCGCTTCCGCTCTTGAAAACTTTACAGGCAAGCGCGGCATTCGTGATTTTGCCGCGCGATAAAATACTCGAGCTTAAAACGTTTTTATATACGTCGTAAACGGTGCGCTTTAAAACGCTTTCCTGATCGATTTCGTAAGTGACGATACCGGCCTCGCTTCCTTCCGAAATAATGAAACTGAATTTATTTGCGCCCTCGCTTATTGATTCGCCGAGAGCCTCAGCGACCGTTTTATCGGTTTTTTGACGGCCCATGCCGTCTAATTGCATAAACGAAGGATTTATAAGGGCCGAATTCAAATCGCTTTTTAAATAATTGACGGTTAACACTATGTCGCGCGTGCCTTCCATCATCTGCGAGGCCATCGTCTGCTTTAAAAAAACGAATTTATAAACCATCATTACCATCGAAAAAATAATGCCGATCAACAGCGTGACCACTATAACTTCGACCATGCTGAAAGCGCCTTGCGGGCGTTTCATAAAAATATGCGGGCGCCTTCCGGCCGCCGTTCTACTTAAAAGCTGCGATAATAGCATGGTTAGCTACCGTCCTTTGCACCGATTTACCGGCGGCAGTCACAGTGTCGAAAGTTATGGATACTTCTATATTGTTCAACTTAAGCATCGGATCGTATTTAATTTTGATATTCCTCTCAAAACCCTCATCCATGGAAGTTAAATACAACGGCGGCGCATCCGGGCCGAAAAGCCGCGCTTCGTATATTTCGTTGACGGGTACCGGCGCTTTATTAGACACGCCGCCGGCATTATAAGTTCCGGCTTTTATAAAAGCTATGGGATAAACGTAAAACTGGGAGGTTATCTCTTCGGCGTAACAGGCCGCCTGTATTTCTTTAAGGGTGAGCGAAGAGAAATCTTTCTGGGAAAAAAAAGAGGAAAACAAAGGAGTAAGCGCCAGAAATAAAATAACGACGCTCACGACAACTTCGAACAATGAAAAGCCTTTTACTGAAGCGTTTTTCATAATAACAAAACGGCGTTTTTATAGACAATAATTAAAAATTCAAATAAACTTTTTTATACCGTATATATTAATTATACCATAAATTTACCAGATATATGCCTGAATTTTAATTAAAGTTCGGGCTTATTTGTCATCGATGAATTTTCATTTTAAATCAGTTTTACCGGCAATATCAGTTTCGAGAGCTTTAATGGATAAAATCGTGATATCGTCTGACTGCGGCGCGTCTTTAACGAAGTTTTTAACCGATTCGAGAATGCTGCCGACCTGTTGCGAAGCGCTTTTATTTAAATCTAAGCCGAGAATAATATTTTTAAGAGCCTCATCGCCGTACATGCTTTCATCTGCAGCCTGCGCCTCGGTAATGCCATCTGTGACTATAAATAAAGCGTCGCCGGGCTCTATAACGGCCTTACCGACATCGTAAACCACGTCATTGAACATTCCGCAGATTAAATTTTTTGTTTCGAGCGTTTCAAGCGTCCCGTTTTTTTTCATTAAATATGGCGACAGATGCCCGCCGTTAACGTAATCGATCTCACCGGTTTCAGTATTCAATACGCACATAAATACCGTTAAATAAGCCGTTGACTCGGAATTGTCAGTAAGATAGTTATTTAAATAACCGATTATCTTCGATAAATCGCGTTCATATTTAATTATCGTGTGAAGAAAAGTGCGCGCCGTCATCATGAAAAGTCCAGCGGGAACGCCTTTGCCCGAAACATCGCCCACTAAAAGCAGAAGACTGTTTTCGCCGAATTCTATGCAGTCGTAATAATCGCCGCTGACTTCCTTTGCCGGAATATAACTTCCGAATATTTCGTAGCGCGATATATTTTTAATGCCTGACGGCACTAATTTTTTCTGCATGCTGCTGGCTATTTCGAGTTCTTTATCGAGACGGCGGCGCTCCATTTGGGTTTCGATATTAAAAAGATGCTCGATATTGCTCGATATCTGATTTGCAAAAACTACTATCGTTTTTAAATCCTCATCGGTAAAATTTTCCTGATTTTCTTTATCGGTGAGTGAAAGCGCGCCAACTGCCGTGCCGGTTATAATTATCGGGACGCAGACAAACGACTTGGTCTTATAATTTATATTTTCGCCGCTTTCAAAATCGCCATGTTCATCGACATTTTTAACCAGAACCGGCGCGGCCGTTTCGATCACTTTTGAAACTACGGGACTCCGTCTGTTAAGAACTAAATTTTCAATAGGACGGTCATCGCCGGAAAAACCTATAGCGGCCTTTAAAATAAGCGACTTGGATTTAGGATCTTCTATTACTATCGATATTCTTTTGCATTTTAATATCTTCGACATTTCGACTACCGTTATATTCAATAATTCCTGCAGTCCGCTCAATTCCTGAGAAAGACGGGCGATATTATACAAGCCGCCCATGCGCTCGAGCATACGCTGCAATTCGAGATTAGATACATATATCTGGCGAATATTCTGATAAAACCTGAAACATATCGCCTGAGTTATTAAAAGAACTAAAGGCGGCAGCAGGTCGATAAAAATTCGATATTTAGCCGCAAACAGCCAGGCCACCCCGAAATAAACCCCATAAATTGAGCCTATGGCTAAAAAATCAAAGACCGCCCTTATTTTTTGCAGATATAAGTGCATTAAGACCGCAATCAATAAAAGCGATATGAAGGTAAAATAATTGCCGGCGCGCGAAGCATAATTATTTTCAATTATATTAGCGGCCACGCACGCATGGATTTCGACGCCCGGCATAACGCCGAACGGCGTCAGGCGCATATCCGGCACGGCCGGCGCGCTTACGCCGAGAAATACAAGTTTGCCGCCGAGCAATTCCGAAATTTCAGCCGTATCCTGCTCTAAAAGCGAAGAAAAAACAACTTTAGTAAAATACGAGTCATGATAAGGCCTGTAATAGTTAATAAAAAAAGGCGAGTCCGAATTATAAACGGCTGAACGGAGCGCACCGGGCGGCTGAGGCTTCAAGTAATTAAACGCGCCGGCTAACGACAACAAATCATAACGCTTTTGATTGGCCGTCGTAAAAAGATTGACCTTTCTTATCGCACCGTCTTTATTAAGGCCCGAATACTCGATATTAATAAGGCCGAAACAATCCGCGGCGGCGCCGAAAGACTCATTGGGCGCAAGCAATTCATAACTCAGCCCGCCCGCTCCCGATCCCGCTACCGCGCCCGCGGCGGACACCGTAGAATAACTTTCAACTAACTGCGCCGCAAGTATTATCCGGCCGTTATATTTTTTTATAACCGCGCCGAGCGCGGCATCTTCGCTTTCTTCGGTTTTATCGGCGAATAAAATATCGACGGCGAGAGTTTTTACGCCCGCCTCCATAAGTTTATCTATAGCCGCGGCTATTATCGAACGCTTTATCGGCCAGTTCGATATCTGCTTCAGACAGTCGCCAGTAATTTCAACAACCGCGACGCCCGCGGAATCGCCGGACTGCTGATTGCGCATAAACCGCCAGTCGATAGTTTTTTGCTCGAGAGTTTCAAATATATCGGCTGCGTAAAGCATAAATACCGCAGCGAAAATAAAAGCCGAAATTAAATATTTGAGCAGTCCCCTTTTTAATTTGATCATAAAATCAACGGCCGAGAAGATCTTTTAAAGTTTTTGCATCCTGCGGAGACGCCGACTCAGTTTCTAACTTAACGGAATCCGAATCGAGGCCATTAATAGCGTTAATCCCGGACTGCGCCGAAAAAGCCTCGCCCGGAACGCCGGCGGGCCCGGGCTCTAAAACAGGCGCTTCGCCTTTAGAACCGTTATTCAAATTAAACTTGAATATCTCCGGCACCGAATTTAAATCAAAATCTATTTCTGAAAAAGAATTCTGCTTTAATACCGCATTTACTTTATCTTTATCGATTTTATTCACTTCGATAATTTCCTTCGCTTTAACTATAACTGTATCGCCGGCTTTCATAGCAAGAGTTTTGCCGCTTTCGCGATTGATCACATCGATAATTCCTTCGACAAGTTTGACTAAGATCTTCTCCTGCTTCTTAATTACGCTGAATATAGTGCCGCGCGCCCCTATCGTAACCGAAGGCGTATCTACCTTAAAACCCGACTTCGTTTTGATCAGCTTTATCCACACGCCGCCGTCATTGAGCCTTATGCCGTCAGCCTTTATTTCAATTTCAGTCCCGCTGCGAAGAGTTACTATCGTGCCGTCCGAATAATTTATTACGGCCGATCCCGAATCATCGAGTTTAATACGGCCGCCCGTTTTGACTTCAAAAGTTCCCTGACGCTCGGCCCAGTCAGAAACGGATTTATCCATAAACATGACCTTCCCGGAAATAACGCCGCATTCTATTTTTTTAACGGAAGCTTCGACGCTGCCGCCGATAAATAACGAGCACGCCGATAACAAATAAAATATTACGCTCAATAAAACAAAGGTTTTTAAGCCGGGTAAATTAGATTTTATAGTTTTCATATTAACCTCCGTATAGTTTTTTAAAATATATCAATGATTTTACTAAATAATTCACCCGCTGTCAAGCTATCGACAAACCTCCCCAAAAACACCGCCCAATTTGCCGAAAGCGGGAGAGTTTAAGGAAGTGTGAAAGATCCGCTAACCTTTTCTCCCTCCTTTTTTTAATAATAATAGAATATTTTTTTACCCGCATAAAATAAAAAAGAGCCGTAATTTAATTCGCGGCTCTTTTTTATTTTATACGCTATGCGTCTTGAAATCGTTTAAATGATAATTAGAAGCGGCCTACAACTTTAAACTGCGGGCCTTTATGTTCGATAACGATATTGTTATTGTTATCGTTGCCTTTTATGTATTCGTCTTTATAGCCGAGCATAATTGACCAGTCAACGTTTGCGCTGGTGAGTCTTTTAATTTTATATTCAACGCCGAAATCGATATATTTTAATGTGCCGCCCTTACCGCTGCGGTTGAGGCTGAAGCCGGAGAACTGTCCGTATGCGTTCCAGTCTTTATTGATGAAATAAACGCCGCGTACGCCGAAGTTAGGGAGCGGAAGGGTAACGTTATAAGATGCTCTGTTATTAACATTGGCTGCATCTACGGCGTCGAAGGAACATTTCATTATTTTTACGCCGTAAACGAAATCGAGGTAACCGTTTTCGCCTTTAGCTATTTCGCGGGCGCCGAGAATATCGAATATATCCATTTTAAGGTTTAAATCGATAGTAGCCACGCCGCCGACGACGGTGTAGTTAGTGCCGTTGAAGCTGACGGTGCCTGTGCCTACCGCTCTTAATCTGCCTGAGTTTTCAACTTTATTGTAGTGGATGTAAACGTCTGAAAGTTTGCCGATGTTATACATCCAGCCGAAGCCCGGCGTAGTTTTTTTGCCGAAGTTACCGTCGCCTTTGAAGTTGGTTCTGAGGTTATAGCCGGCATTATTGAGGCCAAGCGAGCCGGTCAGTTCATTCTGCCATATCGTGAGTTCGCCTTCGTGTTTATAACTGCGTTCGCGGGCGAATGAAGTCGCGGGAATTGCAAGGGCTAATACTAAAAGAACAATAACTATTGATCTGAATTTCATAAAAATAACTCCTTATGTGTGTTTTTTTTGTTTTCGATTATACATAATAAAAAAATAGATGTCAACAAAAATTTATAGTAAAAATTCAACGCAAAATTTTAATTCAATGGTACCGGCGACCAACGCCGTTAAGTTATGGCCGCTAAATATTAAATATAGCGGCAGTTTAAACGAAGGCATTATTACAAAAATTTGACACAATTTAAATAACCTCTTGACAATTTTATCGAATTAAAGTATAATTAAGTGTTAAAAAAACGCCTTAATTCCGGAGTATATATGTTTCAAAACCTGAGCGATAAACTGCAAAATATATTCAATTCACTGCGCGGCAAAGGACGGCTTACCGAGCAAAACATCCAGGACGCCCTCAAAGAGGTAAAATTAGCCCTGCTGGAGGCCGACGTCCACTTCAAAGTCGTTAAATCCTTCATAGACAGCGTTAAAGAAAAAGCAGTCGGACAGGAAGTTTTGAATTCGCTCACTCCGGCCCAGCAGGTAATTAAAATCGTCCACGACGCTCTTATCGAAATCGTCGGCAGCAAAGAAACCCGCATTTCACTCGGCGGCAAATCGCCTCATTTTATAATGCTGTGCGGCCTTCAGGGCTCGGGCAAAACCACTTCCTGCGGAAAATTAGCGGCTTATCTTCGCAAAAAAGGCCATAAACCGATGCTCGTTGCGGCCGATATTTACAGGCCGGCCGCTATAAAGCAGCTCGAAGTGATAGGCGCGCAGCTTAATATACCTGTTTTTTCAATGGGAAACCAGGTTTCGCCCGTCGAAATAGTTAAAAACGCTCACGATAAAGCCATGATAGACGCGTGCGACGTAGTCATAGTCGATACGGCCGGCCGTCTGCACATAGACGAAGAACTCATGAAAGAACTTAAAGATATAACCGCCGCGGTGCCGCCCGAAGAAATCCTTCTGGTAGTAGACGCGATGACTGGACAGGACGCGGTCAATATAGCCAAACAGTTTAACGACACGCTCCCGGTAACGGGTTTCATAATGACCAAGCTCGACGGCGACGCAAGAGGCGGCGCGGCGTTATCCATCCGCCATATAACTCAAAAGCCCATTAAATTAGTGGGCGTAGGCGAAAAACTCGACGCGCTCGAAGCGTTCCACCCCGAACGCATGGCTTCGCGGATACTCGGCATGGGCGATATTATGTCTCTTATCGAAAAGGCGCAGTCGAATATGGACGTCGAAAAGATGAAAGAGCTCGAAAAAAATCTTCGCGACGCTTCCTTTACATTCGAAGATTTTCTATCGCAGATAGAACAGGTCCAGAAAATGGGGCCGCTCGATCAGCTGCTGGGAATGATCCCCGGCTTCTCGTCGATGCCTCAGCTTAAAGACGTAAAGATCGACGAAAAAGAAATAGAGCACATAAAAGCCATAATACGCTCCATGACTAAGCAGGAGCGCAAACTGCCCTCCATTATCGACGGTTCGCGCCGCAAGCGCATCGCCGCGGGTTCGGGGCGCGAAGTTTCCGACGTGAACAAGCTGTTGAAACAATTCGAGCAGACTCGTAAAATGATGAAGCAGATGAGTAAAATGTCGGGAATGTTCGGCAAGTTAGGCGGCGGAAAAATGCCTTTCTTTAAATAGTTATTATTCTTTATCGTACGGTTGTCATCAAAATAAGTCAATATATAAAAAGTTAACAAACAGATAAATCAAAAATTTAATAAATTAATAGTTTAACATTTAGTAAAGTAAAATAAAAAATACACGATCAAGGAGGTGAACAAATGGCAGTAGTAATCAGACTTAAAAGAATGGGTTCGCACAAAAGACCTTTCTACAGAATGGTAGCAGCGGATTCTCGTTGCCGCCGCGACGGCAGGTTCATTGAAGAACTCGGTTTTTACAATCCGATAACGGTTCCTCATAAACTTGAGATCAATAAAGAAAATTTATTAAAATGGCTCAGAACCGGCGCTCAGATGTCGGACACGGTTAAAGGTCTCGTTAAACCTCTTGGAATTTTAAAAGAATTCCACGAAGAAAAAGTCGAGGCTTCAAAAAAAGCGAAAGCGTAACCGGGTAATAAAAACGCACTGCGTATAAATAAATGCCTTATATAAAACTTTAGCTTAACTATATTTAATCACATTTATATATTTAAGTTAAAGTTTAATTATTTGGTATTTTAGTTTCGATATTTTAGTTTTGGCGCCTGAAGAGGTATTATTTATTTTAGTTTGACTAAAACGGAATTTACAAAATATTTTTCGAATTAACATTTTTGTTGGAGGTTAACGCACAATGAAAGAATTGATCAGCCTTATTATTAAATCTTTAGTCGATAAAACCGATCAGATTGAAATAAAAGAAATTTCAGGCGAAAAAACTTTAATGTACGAAGTTAAAGTGGCCGCAGAAGACGTCGGCAAGATAATCGGAAAGCACGGCCGCACCATAAACGCTATCAGAACGCTGTTGCGTTCTTCGATGAACAAAGATAACAAAAAAGTTATCCTTGAAGTTTTGCAGTAAAGTAGTTGTGTGATATAAATGCCCGATAAATCGAATCTTGTGGCGATCGGCCGTATAATAAAACCCCACGGGGTCCACGGCGAATTCAAGGTATTGCCGCTGACTGACTTTATTGAAGAAAGGTTTTCGGACCTTAAAGATTTTTTTTTATTTAACGAAAATGACGGAGCGGTTAAATGCTCCGTCGTTTCGGTTAAATTCAGCCCGCGCTATATTATCTTAGGCGCGGAAGGTTTTACGATCGAGCGCGCCGAGCGGCTTCGCGACGAATTCATATACATCGACAAAAAAGATATTATGAAAACGGGCGGCGACGATTTTTACGCTTTCGACCTTGTAAACTTGAAAGTTTTCGATAACGAAACGAAAAAACTTATAGGTTCGGTTATAAACGTTTACAGCGGCTCAGGCAACGATATGATCGAAATAGCCCTCGAAGGAATCGATTCAAAAACGGCGCTCGTACCGTTCGTAAAGCAGTTCATAAAAAAAATCGATATTCCGGGAGGAGCGATATATATCGAGGTTATGGAGGGACTTTTATAAAGATCACTATTATAACCCTTTTTCCCGAATACTTTGAAACTCCTTTAGCAAGCAGTATAATAGCGCGAGCCCGAAAAAACGGGCTCGTTGAATTTGACATAATCAACCTCAGAGATTTTACGACCGACAAACACCGTACGGTTGACGATTATCCTTACGGCGGCGGATGCGGCATGGTTATGAAGCCTGAACCCATAAAGCGCGCGCTCGATTTTGCCGCCGATAAATCTTTGTCATCCGGGGCCGCCGGACCGGTTTCAATTTACCTTACGCCGCAGGGAAAACTTTTAAAACAAAGGTCCGTAGAAGAGCTTTCGCAGAAGGAGCATATACTCCTTTTCTGCGGCCATTACGAAGATATCGACTACAGGGCTCGAAAACTTTTCGACCTTGAAATATCGGTCGGCGATTACGTTCTCTCAGGAGGCGAACCGGCAGCGGCCGTTATAGCCGATGCTTTAGTAAGAAAGATACCGGGTTCACTTGGCAATCCCGAATCTTCAGAAGAAGATTCATTTTCGGGAGGCGAAACCCTCTTCGACTGTCCGCATTACACCCGGCCGCCGGAATGGGAGAACAAAAAAGTTCCCGAAGTTTTGCTCAACGGCGACCACAAAAAAATTACGGCCTACAGACGGGCCCGGGCGATAATCAACACGATGAAGGTCAGACCCGATCTTTTAAAAATAGAAGAACTCGGCGATGAAGATTTTAAGATACTGAAGCAGTATTTTTTAAATTACCACGAATCAGAGGACCTGTAATGACAAACACTGACTGCGGCGCTCCGCTTCCGCAAAACCCGTTATCACCGGAAGGCGGCGCATTAAAGGCGAGACTGTACATCGGACTCGTTCACTATCCGATCAAAAGCAAGGACGGCGGCATCGTGCAGACCTCGATGACTAATCTCGATATTCACGATATTGCAAGAACCGCCCGCACCTACAATTTAAGCGGTTATTATCTGATAGCGCCGCCGGTCTGCCAGCTCGAAGTCGTAAATAAAATCATCGGGCACTGGTCAAACGGGTTCGGATTAGAATATAATTCCGACCGCAGCGACGCTCTGGCGTTGGTTAAACTGGCCGGAAGCGTTTCGGAAGCCTGCGATTCGATCACAGCGGAAACCGGCCGCAAAACGGTAGTGATCGTAACCGACGCTAAAATTCATCAAGATTTAAGAAATATTACTTGCATTTCCATGCAAAATATGTTAAAATTACATGATTTTAATTTTTTATTGTTATTTGGAACCGGCTGGGGCTTAGCCGAGGCGGTCATAGCTAAGGCCGATTACATACTCGAACCGGTAAGACCGCTTACCATGCATAGTTACAACCACTTATCGGTGAGGGCGGCCGCAGCGATCATCATAGACCGCGTGGTCGGCGAAAACGTATTTATTTAAGAAATAAAAGCAATATCATTAATACCAGGAGGCAAAAAATGGACTTAATCAAATCAATCGAAACGAGCTATTTAAAAAAAGACATTCCGCGCTTTATCGTAGGCGATACCGTCCGCGTTGACGTGCGTATAGTCGAAGATGACGACAGCGAAAGGCTTCAGGCGTTCGAAGGCGTCGTAATAGCCAGAAAAAACGCCGGCTCCCGCGAAACCATCACGGTCAGAAAAGTTTCCTACGGCATCGGCATCGAAAGAACTTTCTTTATCCATTCACCGATGATCGGAAAACTTACCGTCGTAAAACACGGTAAAGTAAGACGCGCGAAACTCTACTATCTCCGCGAAAGATTCGGCAAATCGGCCCGTATCGAAGAACGCAAACCTAAAATGATGCAGGCTGCAAAAAAGTAAACTAAAAGATATCGAGCACCGGCATATTAATATTCAAAAAAATTAATATGCCGGTCAATCAGCCGGTTTTACGCCGGCTTCTTATCACGGACTGATTGGTTGGATAAAATGAATACAGGCGAAGCCGATACCTCCCGGGAAAACCCCGTCATAAAAAAAGAGAACGAAGTTGAAAGCGAGAAATCATTGGTGCGCGAAGTCGTAGAAACAATAATTCTCGCGCTGATATTAGCTTTCGCCCTTCGCACATTTGTCATACAGGCGTTTTACATACCTTCCGGCTCCATGGAAAACACTCTTCTGCCTGGCGATATGATCTTAGTCAATAAGTTCATTTACTATTTCACCGACATAAAACGCGGCGATATAATAGTTTTCAAATATCCGAACGACCCTTCAAAAGATTACATCAAAAGAGTCGTAGGCCTTCCGGGCGACAGCCTCGAAATCAAAAACGGCGACGTTTATATCAACGATAAGCTCTACGAAGAAAAATATACCAAGGAAAAAGCGGCCGACGACATGATCATGCACGCCCACATCGAAAGGGGCGGCGACGCTAAAATCGCCGGCGTAAGCGTATCGGCCCAAAGTAAAATCACGGTGCCTGAAGGCAAACTTTTCGTAATGGGCGATAATCGCAACAATAGCCAGGACTCACGCTTCTGGGGCTTTTTATCACAGTCTTCGCTCAAAGGCAAGGCTTTGGTTATCTACTGGCCTCTTTCACGGATAGGCTTTATCCGCTGATAACACCCGCTTCATAATCATTGCGCCTCTTCAATTTTTAATTTTTCCCGTTATGATCCTCATATTATTTGAATTATGTTGAAAACTTATCGTATTTATGTTAAAATTATATATAGGCGTTTAAAAATCAGCCTTTAAATTAACAAGAATTGCGATTGGCGGTATATCAATATGAAAAAAGTCTTATTGAACAAGCACGGCTCACGGCGCGCTAAAATATCACATTTTTTACATATACTCGAAAACCGCCGCGGTATATCTATACTGCTTTTAGTTTTAATCGTTTTGATGTTCGTTTCCTTCTACGCTTTCCAGCATATTTATAACGCGCAGACGCGCTCGCGCCAGGCGCACAAACTTTTTTTCGCCAGCTCCGCGATGGATTTAGCCGAAGCGGCCGTCCAGCTCGCCATTCTTCACGTCAACAACGAAATGAACTCGGTCAATTACAACGACTCGAAAAACTTCTGGTATTCGAGCCTTCGCAAAGGCGTAAACGCGTCTGAAGGCCTCACGCAGGATCTGCGCGAGCTCATACAGGTCAAAATGCTTCTCGACCAGCTTAAAGACCGCGGCGCTAAAATCAAAGAGTTAAGCGTTACTTTAGCCGCCGTCGATAAATTTTACGATCTCGGCGGCAATCCCGAATCGTTTCGCGACATCGAAAAATGCGGCTCTCTCGAATTCAAATGCGTCGCCGAATATATGAGCACCGGCGCATCTCTTCGGGCACGAAAAGATTTCAAAGTTGTTCACGCCCGCAATCCCATTTTAAACAATTACGTTCTCTTTATCAAAGATTCCTGGGGCGAATATTCATCGAGCGGCAATATTGGCTATCCGTCGGCCTATAAAAGCCTTCCGGGCTCCCATGAAGGCTATAACCCAAAAGACCGCTATCTTAAAATCAATTCACAGCCCGAAACGAATCTGCCGGCCGGCCGCGTGCTTTTCGGCGGCCCCATGGATTCGGACAAAAAAATTATAATAAACCTCTCCGATAAAGACACCGATCTTATGGACGAGGTATGGCCGAACGGCGGGGCCGTAAATAAAATCTGGGGGCCGAATTCAAAATCCGCGGCTAAAGCGGGCGGCGACCCGAAAATGCCCGCTAAAGAACTCGAAGCCCTTTACCGAAGCATGTTTCACGATTCGAATAACCCTCTCACCGACGCCGCCTGGACCGAGCTTACCAATAATACCGTTTTTTTATTCAAAAAAAAGAACTGCGGCTTTAACGCGCAATATACTTACGGCAAAAACACCACCGCGCCGTACGCGAAGTCAAAACCCGCAAACGCCGACGCGGAGCCTAAAACCTCGCTTACGAACATGACCGACCTCGAAGATTTAGCTAAAGAAGAATGGGTTTTTGGCGCGCACACATCCAATTACCTCGGCTCGATGCTTTTATTCGCCGATACGGTAATGAAGCCTTCCAGCGCTTATAAATGGGTTAACTGCCCGCAGCTTAACAATCAGGACGCCCCTGCCACCGACGTTTCCTCGGCCGCTAAAATCGCGCGCGATACTTTTATAACCTACAACCACTCAACCGATACCGCACGCCGCGGCATCGACCTTTTCGGCGCAAGCGGCGACAGACAGTTCGGACTGATCGAAGGCAACGTATGGCAGCGTTATTCAAGTTTGGCCACGCTGGCGATGGAAGTAATACTTCCGCCGCCGGATACCAAAACATATAACATTAATTTCGTCGTGCCCGGAGTTTATTACACCGTCCCTCGCGACACCATAAATAAAAACCTGCCCGCTATCGATTTCAAAGCGTTCATGGTCTTTCTCGACACCATCTTCACCGACGCGCAGCTATCGGCCATCTATATAACGGGCGCGAATGTCATACGCGAAGAAAACGGCAAAACCATCGGCAGGCCGTTTCATACCGTCACGGGCAGCTCTAATATCAACTACAATTCCGAGATAATGGTGCGGCCGTACAACATGGGCTTGCCTGCCGCGGTTAAATTGCCGTTATCCGCCCCTGAAGCGGTGGCCACTCTCATTCCGCCGCCCCGCGGCTATGAAGAACTTACCCCGGTTATATCGAGCAAAAACGCCGTAATATACGAAAACGAAACTGAATTTTTCAAAAAATGCGTTTCTAAATCCATCGCGGGCGGCGCGACCATAAACCTTTTAAATCTTCACGGAAACGTTATTATTAAAAGCGACCTGCATTTAGTTGGCGCGCCTTTCGTTTACAAAGGATACGGCACCATAACAGTCGCGCCGGACACCTCTTCGACGATGCCGAAGCCCCGTCACATATATATAGGCACTAAAATAGTCAAAGCCGGCCCTACCGACCTTTTATGCCTTTATTCGAGCTGGGGCACCATCGCCATCATTTCAGATAATCTCGAAATAAACGCCTCGCTCGTCGCGCTGCATCCTTTTTACAACCCGTCCAAAAATCTGATTTCATTTATCAGCGGGCCGAATATATCTTCAAGCGGGGCAAATAACCTTAAAATCAAAGGCAATCTTGCCGCCGACCATTTAAACCTCGCGGCCTTCCCTAAAAATACGACCATTGAATACGACCCGCTTTTTCATGAAATGAAAACCGAAGACGATTATTTCGTAAGCGTTTCTAATAAATTTTCCTACTGGGTAAAGGAGCCGCTGTAAAATGGACCATATAAAAGAAGATACAATGATGGAGAAAAACAAAAATAATAACGAACATGCCGATATCGATAAAATCGGATTATTAAAAATTTTATTCAAAAAATTATTGAGCGACAATAAAATAGACGGCGCCGAAAAAATCCTTTTCGGCGAGTTTAAGACCGCTTTTGACATAAGCGATAAAAAATACTCGCAGGTACTATCTGAAACCGTTAACGAAATAAAAGAAAACGGCAATGTTTTTTCCGGCGACTGCAATTTAAACGAAAACGGACGCGAATATAAGATAGCTATTTACCGCGAAGCTTATTACCGCATGCTTTTAAACGGCAAAATAAGCGAAAGCGAAAACGATCTGCTGATAGAGCTTAATAAAATTTTAAAATTAAGCGAAGACGCCGAAACCGAAGCGGTATTAGCCGCTAACGGAAATATTATCGAAGACGCACTTAAATGCGTTGACTCTAAAAATTATAACGACGCTCTCAAACTCCTGCTTTCTTTTACTCCCGATAAAAAACAATATCTGCGCTATTATCAAACGGCCTATTCTATTATTAAAAAGTCCGGCGGCGGCGCTTTGAAAGCTGGCGAATCATTTAAAAGCCCGGCGGAAGAATTTGAAAACTATTTTCTCAAAAATCGCCTTAAAGAAAAAGCCCCATGGGAGGCTCTTTATTACCACGCCCGGCTTATTCCGGCCGGAAAAGACGGACAGCGCAATAAACGCCTGCTTGAAGTTCTTGACGCCGCCGAAAACGACGGTCAGAAACATCTCGCTTATTTTCAGATCGCTTTTAGCTATCAGGCTGAAAAAGACTACCAAAAAGCCCTCGATAATTATCTTACGGCCGAAAAATACGACGGCGTCGACGCAGACACCGCCGCTAATATTATTTCATGCTGCCTGAGTCTTAAAAAATATGAAGAAGCGGTAAAATACGCGGCCGAAAAAATCGATAAATTTTGCACCAGCGCCGCTTTTTTAAATAACTGCGCGATAGCTTATTTAAAAAATAACGATAAAGAGCGCGCTAAAGAACTTTTTAATAAAGCGCTCGCCGTCGATGCCGATTTTTGCGACGCGCGCATCAATCTGTCTAAAATCAAATGATAATTTTTTATCATATAGCGATATTTTCATCAAAGAATTAACTTTTTAAAAAACGGCAGTTCAGGATAAAATTCTTTCAAGCCGCCTTTTTCAAAGTTATTGTTTCGTTCGATGCAAAATTTAATTAAAAAAACTCATGGCATATAAATTGCTTTCATTTTTATTGCCGCCATGGGCGGTTAATTTTTAGGAGGTGTTTCATTTAATGAAAAAGTTTTTATCGGTATTATTCATGTTATTAGTTACCCTTTATTTCGCAGTTCCGGCTACCGCGGGCGAAGAAGCGAAAAAAGGCGAAGGCAAAGGCAAAGGCAAGAAAGTCGAATTAGTAAATGTAGAACTTACGGGCAAAATCGTTAAAGAAGATAAAAAAGACCTGTTCGTAGCCGAAGACGGCCAGAAATATTTTATAATAAAAGGCAAAGGTAAAGGTAAGGGCAAAGGCAAAGGCAAAGCCGCTGCCGATATATTCTCGGTAGAAGGTTACGAAAGCAAAACTTTCAAAGTAAAAGGCACTTCCAAACCGTTATCGGAAAAAGACAAAGAAAAAAAAGGCTATTATCCTTCACTGAAAATTGACGAATTCGCCGAAGCCGGCGCAGCCGAAGCGAAAGCTCCCGAAGCCCCTGCGGCTCCTCAGGCCCCCGCTGTAGAAGCTCCTAAAGCCGATGCAGTAATTCCCGCGGGCGACGCAAAAGCTCCCGAAGCTCCGGCAGTAGAAGCTCCTGCGGCTCCTCAGGCTCCCGAAGCCGAAGTTAAAGCTCCTGAAGCTCCTCAGGCTCCCGCGGCCGAAGAAAAAGCCGCTGAAACTGGCAAATAATATCACGAAATTTTTTGCTAAGGTTCCGCGCCGGCATTAACGACGCGGAACCTTAGCGCAAGCAATCGGAGGCCGGAATGTACGCCACAAAAATATATCGCGCGTTATTTATTATAATATTTTTATCCACATTGGTTTTTATGGCGCCGGCTACGGTCAGGGCCGAAACTTCCAATGCGTCCGAAATTAAAACGCCCGCCGGCGCGGCAAAAGAAAGCCCCGCCGAAGATCAGTTCATCGCAACCGGCTCGGTCAGGCCGATTAAGGGCCGCGGCTCCGCGGACAACAAACAGGCTTACGAACTCGTCGATGAAAACAATGAAATATATAAGCTGATAGGGCCTAAATCCATTTTAGACCAGATAATCTCCGTCAAAAATTTCACTGAGCTAAAATTTAAAGTAACCGGGCGCCTAATAAAAAAGGACAGGAAAAAAGGCATACTCATGAGCGGATATGAAATTTATAATCCTCAGCCGGCAGGCAGCGCCTCGACGCCTCAAAACGCTCCGGCTCAAACGGCCACTATTGAAAACACCATAAAGTAAAGATAAACAGACTTTATTGAACGCTTCGTATAAAACCCTCTTTGTATCTAATCTTTTCGCCGCTTTATCCGTTTCGTAAAATTAATATGGTATCAATCGAATATTAAGCGAATGCCAAACAAATATCTTGACATTTGTAATTATTAAAATTATAATCTGACGGTCATTAAAATAATTAAGGAGTTTTTATGAATTTATTTAAATTAACGCTTTCAGCCGCGATGATCACGCTCGTATCTTCGCTCATACTGCTTAACGCCGCCGCTCTTTTTGCGGCAGACGCCGACACCGGCGAAGTCGGAGTGACTAAAGAAATCAATATCGACAGCATGAAATTTAACGTAATGGACGCAGAAGGCGCTTCGGGCGCCTCGACCGCCGAACTTCTCACGATCGCTCCGCAAGATGTTCTTGCGACTATCGGCGCAGTCGAAATCAAGGGAAAAGATTTTAACGCCAAACTCGACGAGCAGGTTCCGCCTTACGTTCCCCGCAACACGATAAAAAAAGCCGACAAAGAAAGATTTTTAGAGCAAATGATCGACGATAAAATGCTTGAAATGGAAATAGCCGAGAAAAAATTCGAAGACAACGAACAGTTCAAACAGGTAATGTCCGAAATCGAAAAACGCGTCGTGCTCCATTTTTTTATGACCGATAAGATCCAGGAACAGAAAGCCGAAGCCAGCGAAGCCGAAATTAAAGATTATTACGATAAAAATAAAGAAGCGCAATTTAAAACCAGCGAATTGGAAAACGTAAAAGCCGCCATAGGCGAAGAAATCAAAAACCGTAAACTCGAATCTTTTTTAACTAAATACTGGTTGGACATGGCTAAAGAATACGAAGTAAAAACTAACGAAACCGGTTTAGCCAAAATCAAAGATATCGATAAACTCGATTCAGCCGAGCTGGGCCTCGTCTTATACGACACAAAATCCTTTAAAATCTCTCTGGCTGATTTAAAGAAAGCCTTCGACACCGATAAGGTCGTCAGCCAGAACAGATCGGTGCATAAGCTCGACGACCCTCAATACTGCTCGATGATAGCCGATAATCTCTTAAAAGCTCATGTCCTGTCGGATTTTGCGGTCAAAAACGGATACGGCTCGGATAAAAACGAAAAAGTTAAAAACGAGCTCGAAAAAATTAAAGCCATGCAGCAGAAGAAACTTTTCATTGACGCCGAAGTATTTAAAAATATAGCGGTGAATCCCGACGATGTAAAAAAATATTACGAAGATAATAAAGACAGTTTCCGCGATGATCAGATAAAAGCCTCGCACATCTTGGTGGCAAGCGAAGAAAAGGCTAAAGAAATAGAAAAGCAGTTAAAAGAAGGCAAAAACTTCGAAGAATTAGCTAAAGCCGAATCTAACTGCCCGTCGAAAGAAAAAGGCGGCGATCTCGGCTCTTTCGGCCGCGGCATGATGGTAAAAGAATTCGAAACGGCGGCTTTCGCAACTAAGAAAGGCGAGCTTTCGCCAATAGTCAAAACCCAGTTCGGCTATCACATAATTAAAGTTACGGATAAAACCGAAGGCAAACAGCGCGAATTCGCCGAAGAAGCTCCTAAAATAGAAGCTATGTTAAAACGCGACAAACAAATGGCCGCGCGCGACACCTTCCAGAAATATCTTAACGATAAATATAAACCGCAGTTATTCAAAGACAAAATAAAATAATCTGA
>CAYTCW010000012.1:0-19490 GCA_964436235.1 uncultured bacterium | reverse complement strand
GTAATTACGAAAGATTTATTTTTGAGTTTATCCGAAGCCGCCGCCACCGAAGATACCGCCGCTATCTTAAGGCCGTATTCAAAAATTTTATTTATAATGGCGGCATTAGCCTCTTCTTTTAAAAAGCCGTTTAAAGACGAGGCGATCTTTTCGCCGATCTCGTTGACCATTAATAATTCTTCAACGCTCGCCTCAGCGAGACGGTCGAACGACTTAAAATGATCCGCGAGAGCGGCCGCCGTAGTTTCGCCGACGAAAGGAATTTGAAGAGCGGCAATAAACCTGTTAAGCGTGGTATTTTTTTTCGATTCGATTTCAAGGGCGAGTTTTGAAGCCAATTTTTCTTTAAAACGGGGCAGTTTCAAAAAATCTTCATATTTTAAATTAAGGATATCGGCCATATCGCCTATCAATTTATGCTCAACGAGCGTCTCTATTATTTTTTCGCCGAACCCTTCCAGGTCTAAAGCGTGTTTAGAGGCAAAGTAAGCGGTTTTTCTGATAAGCTGGGCCGGACAGAATAAAGACAGGCAGCGGTAGGCCGCCTCTCCTTCGTTACGCACGGCCGCCGCGCCGCACGCCGGACATTTGTGCGGCATTTCGAATTCCTTTGAATCGGGGCTCCTGCGGGCGGTTATCACCTCAACCACCTGCGGAATTATTTCGCCCGCCTTTTCTATAATTACGTGATCGCCTTCCCGTATATCTTTGGCTTTTATTTCATCGGCATTATGAAGCGAGGCGCGCGATATTTTAGTGCCGCAAAGCATGACGGGCCTTAAATTAGCTACGGGCGTGAGCGTGCCTTTTTTACCGACCTGTATTTGAATGCTTTCGATGACGGTTTCGGCGCGCTCCGGCGCGTATTTATAAGCCATCGCGAAGCGCGGCGAGCGCGCGGTAAAGCCGAGCGCTTCCTGATAGGCGAGATCATCGACCTTAACTACCATGCCGTCGGTATCGTAATCGAGCGAATGCCTTAATTTATCCCATTTTTCGATATGAGCGACAACCGCCGCCATGCCGTTTAAAACGGCGTAATCAGGCGAAACCCGGAACCCCGATTCGACCAGAAATTCAAGCGACTGAGAGTGAGCGGCTAATTTAATTTCGCGGGGCGCGCCGCCGGAATTTTCGTATATAAGAGGCGGTTTAGCCACATTGTAAAGGAATATATTCAATTTTCGAGACGCGGTGACTTTTGAATCGAGCTGACGGAGCGAACCGGCCGCGGCGTTTCGGGGATTTGCGAAAACCTGTTCTCCTTCTTCCTCGCGCGCGGCGTTAAGATCGGCAAAAACACCGCGCGGCATATATATTTCTCCGCGCGCGATAAGATCGCAGTCGCGCGTCAATCTCAGCGGGACCTGCTTAATGGTTTTAACGTTCAAAGTAACGTCTTCGCCCGTACGGCCGTCGCCCCGCGTAGCGGCGCTTTTTAAAATACCGCGCTCATAAGTGAGAGAAATGGAAGCGCCGTCGATCTTCAATTCGACGCAGTATCGTATATCTTCGGGTTTTAAAACTTCGCCGGGCGGCCGATTTATATTCAATTCCTTTAATATTCGCGTTTCAAAGTCAATAAGATCGCCTATTGAATACGAATTAGCTAACGAAAGCATCTGCGTTTCATGAGTTATCTGTCCGAATTCCTTTGCCGCGGCGCCGGAAACCCTTGCAGTAGGTGATTGCGGAAGCGCGAACTCCGGGTGCGACTTTTCCAGACCGGCAAGTTCGGCCATGGCGCGGTCATATTCAAGATCGCTCACGGAAGGATTGTTAAGAACGTAATATTGATAATCGCATTTATTTATAAACTCCGCCAGAAATTTTATGCGCTCGAAAACCGCCGCAGCCGGATCTGAAGCCGCCCCGGTTAAGCCCGCGGTTGCCGCCCCGGTTTCAGTCGCCGGGCCTGCGCCCCGAGTTTCGCCGTCAAAGTTTAAACCTATAGTATCATCTGCCATAAAGCATTCTCCAATTATTTTTTAATTTAAAACCGTCATTAATTTTATAAACTTGCCACCGCCCTATTTTATTATATTTTTAATTTAATTTCAAGGCGCATCTTTCGATATTATAAAATATATAAAAATATATTGCATTTAGATTTTTATAGTGATATAATTATTAGCGGCAAGGTTGGTGCTACAACTTAACTTTAAGAAGGAGATAATACAAGATGGATTTTGTTCCCAAGGGGCTTTTTTTAACTAAGGGCGTAGGAAAATCAAAAGAAAAACTTCAGTCATTCGAAATGGCTTTACGTAACGCTAAAATAGCTCAGTACAATTTAGTTCGCGTTTCATCGATATTTCCTCCCGGCGCGAAAATATTAACCGAAAAAATGTCTTCACTGAAGTTAAGTCCCGGCCAGATAACTTTCGTAGTTCTCGCCGATATAGCCACTAACGAACCTAACCGTCTTATAGCCGCCTCCGTAGGCATTGCGCAGCCCGACGACAAAAAAAGATACGGCTATCTTTCAGAGCACCACTGCTTCGGCGCTACCGATAAATCCGCCGGCGACTACGCCGAAGACCTTGCGGCGGCAATGCTCGCCTCGACTTACGGTTTCGACATGGATAGCGACGTTAAATACGACGAAAAATCCGAAATATGGAAAATCAACAATATAAAAGTCCGTACCAGAAATATTACGCAATCGGCCATAGGCGATAAAAACGGCCTCTGGACAACGGTCGTGGCTGCGGCAGTGCTTTTGATGTAACAGGTCAAAAGTTTAAGCGGGTAATATAATTATGAATTTGCCGACGCTATACCGCCGTGAAAGCGCCGGCTTTTTCTTTTATGTGTTTATTTATTTACGGGGCGGAGGCCGCGCCTTATCATCTACGGAGTGGGGTTTTGATGAATAATATCATCGATTTGATCGAATGCGCTAAAAAATATAAAAAAATATATATACAAACGCATAATTTTCCCGACCACGACGCTCTCGGAGCGGCCTTCGGTTTTCAAAACCTTCTTTTCAAATTCGGAATCGATTCGCAGATCATTTACGGCGGCGACATCACTCGCGCCTCGCTTATCAATATGGTCAATAAATTCGATATGCGCCCTTTAGAAGTAAGCGAGGTTGAAGACTCCGAAGACGAGGCCGTGATAATGGTTGACGGCTGCCGCGGAAATAAAAATATGAAAAATCTTAGCAAAGCTAAACTGATAGGCGTTATCGACCATCACGACACGAGCCGCATCGAAGGCATACCTCATATCGATATCCGCCCTGATTACGGCTCATGCTCGACAATAATTTTCACTTATTTCGAATTTCTCGATATCGAAATTTCAAAAGATGTCGCTACGGCTCTTATGATCGGTCTTTGCGTCGATACTGCGATTTTAATGCGCAATATCGTCGAAAACGACGTACGGGCTTACTTTATACTGTTTTCGAAAGCCGATAACGCTTTCGTGCAGGGCATGGTTCGCAATTATATCGAAACTAAAGACCTCATCCATTACAAATACGCCATCGAAAACGTTATAATCGAAAATGAAATAGCTTTCTGCTATCTTAAAAACGGATGTTCGCAGAATCTGCTCGGAATAATGGCCGATTTTTTTCTCGCGCTTGAAGAAGTTACCTTCGTGGTGCTTTGCGCATGCAATGAAGGTAAAATAGCTTTTTCGCTGCGCAGCGAAAACGAAGAATGGAACGCCGCTAATATTATTCAAACGCTTCTTAACGGCAGGGGCTTCGGCGGCGGCCATCACAACATGGCCGGCGGCGTTATGAATAAATGCGATGATAATTTTGACGCCCGCGCTTTTTTTACCGGGCTTAAAAATCTTTTAGCCGCTTCATCACCGTGCTCCGCGGAGGCATGCCATGAAAGATAAAAATAAAAACAGGGAAAAAGAAAAAGACCAAAAAAATATAAGCGGCGAAGAAACCTCTAATATTTTCGCATCCGATATTCCCATAGACGATCCGGCTAAGGACCGCTTTAAAAGATTCAACTTCGCTCGCAGGATAGCCGATACCATCTGCTCGCGCCGCGACCCCGGAAGCCTCGTAGTGGCTGTTTATGGCGCATGGGGCGAAGGCAAGACCACTGTTTTGAATTTCATCGAAAAAGATTTAAAAGAAGAAAAAAATATCATCTGCGTCCGTTTCAATCCCTGGCGTTTCAGCGACGAAGTGCACCTTTTGCAGAATTTCTTTAAAACGATAGCCGACGCACTGGGCCGCTCCGCCGTATCTTATAAAGAAAAAATAGGAAAATGGTTCGCGCATTACGCGGGCATACTCGCGCCCATTTCGGTGTCGATGCCATTTATTTTCGAAATATCGCCCGGCGAGGGAATGAAAAACATAGCTAAGGCGCTATCTTCGGTCGAACTCGAAGACGTGCGCGAACGCATCGAAAATTTTTTGAAAGAAGAAAATAAGCGCATAGTCGTTTTGATGGACGATATCGACCGTCTCGACCGCGGCGAAATACAAAATATTTTCAAATTGGTAAAGCTGTCGGCCGATTTCAAGCATACTGCCTATATTCTGGCCTTCGACGAAGAAATGGTTTCAGCCGCCCTCGGCGAAAAATACGGTTACGGCAATAAAGACGCGGGACGCAATTTTCTCGAAAAAATAGTGCAGGTGCCGCTTTACCTTCCGACTGCCGATAAATTAGCTCTAAGAAAGTTTTTTTTCGACTGCCTCGACGAAGTTCTTAGAGAAACGCAGGTAAAGCTGAGCGAAGACGAAGCGCAGGCATTCGTAGTGCATTTCGTTTACGGAATAGAAATAATGCTTCATACGCCCCGCATCGCTAAATGCTACCGCAACGTGCTCGGTTTTTCAATGCCTATTTTAAAAGAACACGTTAATTTATCGGATCTTATGCTTATAGAAGGCCTGAGGGTATTTTATCCTTCACTATACGATATAATCCGCGACAACGCCGAAATATTTCTCGGCAGCAAGCTCAGCCTCTACCTTAATTACGAACAGGTGGTACGCCAGAAAACCCTCGAAGTAATTAACCGCGGCCTCGAAGGGTTAAACGCCGACGAAAGCGAAGCGGCTAAATATCTTATCAAAATATTATTTCCAAAACTGTGCGGCATTCTTGACAACTTTCACTACGGAATCGAATGGGAAGAAAAATGGGTCCGCGAGCGCCGCATATGCTCGGAAGAGCATTTCGCCCGTTACTTCACATACACGGTTTCGCCTGATGCAATTAACGACGCCGAAATAAATTCTCTGCTCGAACGCTTCATTCAAAAAGACGCCGACGAAATTAAAGAAGCTCTGCAGGACCTGCTTTCTAAAAAAAGCTCGGAAAATCTGATCCTTAAATTAATGAAAAAAGAAAAGAAAATATCCGAAGCGCTTAATCAAAATTTAGCCATCGCCGTTTGCATGCTTGGAGGCCTGTTCAGCCGGCCGCGGACCGCATTTTCTTTTACCACGGCTTTTTCTCAGGCCGGAATACTTATAGGGCAATTGGTCCGCAATATTACCGACCTTAAATTAAGAAACCAGACGGCTCGCACGGTTATAAGCCGGGCCGATCCGCTTTCATTTTCCTTAGAATGTTTCAAATGGTTTAAAACCACCGATGAAAAAGGAGAATTAAACCGGATACTTTCAATCGAAGACGAGCATGAGCTCGCCGAACTGATGCTCGAGCGGATAAAGCGCGAGGCTTTTGAAACTCCGCTTTATATAAGTTATCCGGAGGACGCCCCGCGCCTTCTTAATTTCTGGGCACACCGCGAATCACGCGAGCAGACTTCGCGATATATACTCGATACTTTCAGCGCCGACCGGAAGCGGGTTTTTGATTTTTTAAAGTGCTTTTTCGACGCCTCGTTTTCTTCCGTAGACGACGAAGAAGACGAATGCGCCGACTCGCAGGCATATCAGCAGATGGCGCGCGCGGTCGATACCGCCGCCATTTACACCGCTCTAAAGCACATCTATGGCGTAGCGCTTAAATCCATATCCAACGATTCGGCCGACGAAAGGCTCGCTTATTTGTTCTTTAACTCACACAACGCATTCAATAATAAAAAGCGCTTATAACGCGCCTTAAATTTATCTTTTTTCTGGAGGATTCATGGAGTTTTATCAATCGGTTGTACTCGGCATTATCCAGGGACTCGGGGAGTTTTTGCCGATATCGAGTTCCGCGCACCTTATATTGGTGCCTAAAATATTAAACTGGGAAGATTTCGGCCAGGCTTTCGACGTATCGCTTCACATGGGCACGTTAGCCGCCGTGGTAATATATTTTCGCGATGATATCAAAAAACTGATGAGCGCCTTTATCGAATCGATCAGAACGCGTTCTTTTTCGGCGTCATTCGAATCGCGCCTCTGCTGGTATATAATATTAGCGACTATCCCGGGGGCAATCGCCGGAAAAACATTCGAGGATGCAATCGAAAATTCGGTGCGCGGCTCGTATAATTTAATATCCTTTCTGCTTATTTTTATGGGCATAGTATTGCTTGCTTCCGATAAATTCGGCAAAAAGATATTGGATTTTGAAGGCCTCACTCTTAAAAGCTCCTTTTTAATCGGTCTGGCACAGGCGTTCGCGCTCGTGCCGGGTTTTTCGAGGTCGGGAACGACCATCACAGCGGCCCTTTTACTCGGGTTAAAAAACGAGGCAGCCGCGCGCTTCTCGTTTTTACTCGCCATCCCAATCACTTTAGGCGCGGGCGTTCTCAAGGGTTATAAAATAGCCAAAACGGGAATAGGAGACGTTTCCGCCGTTAATTTCAGCGCCGGAGTTTTAAGTTCGGCCATAGTCGGATATCTTGCCATAAGTTTCATGCTTAAATTCATTAAGACGAAAGGCTTCAAAGCATTCGCGATATATCGTTTCGCCTTCGGCGCTTTTGTGATTATATATCTTTTTCTTACGGGAAAAAGTAATTAAGGTAGTTTAAATAGTTTAAGTAGTTTAAGTAATTTAAGTAGTAAATGCAATACAAAAAGTAATTTAGACAATAAATCATTTTTAAACAATTAAAATTAATCAGGCGGTGTTTTATGATCAATTTAACAGGTTCCATTAAAATAAACTCAACTTTCCGTACGGCTTCAATAAATCCGGCGGCGGCAATACTTTTAATAATTATGACTGCTGTGATGTTTGCCGTCAGTCTTATCTGTGCTTCTCCGGCGGCGGCGGCAATGCATTTCGTTCATCCGGACGGGCTTTTTAATTTCTCACTCAAAACCAACGGCTGGTTCGATAATCCGATCAACGACCAGTTATTCTTTAATTTAACTCCCGCAATGTCTCTTATCTACGAAGACGACAGCCGCAACGTGCTTTTAACCATAAGCCCGCTCGATTCTAAGATGTACGGCGAGGCCATCGATCGCGCCTACGAGGTTATGATCGAAAAAATCAATCTCGACAAAGCTAATATGATCTTTTTAAAAAACGATTTTCGCCACAACGATATAATGTTTAAAGATATTATTTACAAAGACAGAAACGATCTTTCAAACGTTCGCATCATACTGATTTCCGATATGAAAAAAACCTCCGCGCGCGATAATACTATTTATGCCGCGATTTTTTACTATCCGACAAGTTCGGATTTTATCAATTCCGAAGGCGACGTTAATTTTTTACTCAAGACTTTCATGTATAAAACGCAGTTAGCCGAGCCTCTTGACGATAATTTAGTGAGCCTTGGCAAGGGCGCAGACTGTATAGGAGAATATTTAAGCCTTTACGAAACCAGCGCCGGCATAGTCGGCGTCAAAGATTCTAAAGCCAATTCGCCGCTTTTTAAAAATCCGCTCGTTAAATACGGCCAGACTTTAGAAACCAACGACGGCATAACCGCTTTTACATTAAACGACGGCACGCTCGGATTCGTTAACAACAAAAGTAAATTAGATTTTCTGAATATGGCGACGCTCAAGGTCGAACGCGGTGAAATAATCGTAAAAACCCAGCAGCAATCATCTTCGACAACGATATTCTGCGGAAATTTCATTAAATTGATCGTAAAAAGCGGCCTGTTTTCAATGTCAAGAAAACCTTCCGATTCCGCGAACCTTTCTACCATAACGCTTAACGCTTATGAAGGCAGCGCCGAAGTCGGCTTCGAATCAAATATTTCACCGGGCAGAATTCTAAATGCAGGTCAATCGCTAATAATCGAAATCAGCGACGCCGGAAAATTAATCTCGCTTAATCAGGCCGAGGTAGAAAAAATAAAAATAAGCGTTTCCGAACCGGGCTGGTGGTTCGGGCGTTTAATAACACATAAGGTCGTCGAAGCTATTGAATATCTCGATAAATTAAAAAGTTTTGGTAAATAATTAAAATATAACACAGGCTTACTTAAAAGCGGCCCGCTTCTTTAGCAGGCCGCTTTTAATTTTATCGTCGTTTATTTATTTCTGATTTGTTTATTTCTGATATTTTTTTTATTTTTTTATTAACTTATAAACTCAGTCGCTTAAACCGTCAGTTGGGCATTTTTTCGAAATCGATGGCAATTACCGGCGCGTACTGGCTTATTTTCGATATTTCGATTCTGCGTTTCATTTTAAATACGAGAACATGGCAGCCGAATTGTTCGTCGAAGGCGACTTTAATATCTTTTACTAACTGGTGCTGCTGGTTTTTAATGCGCTTGATAGCGGCATTAGCGTTAGATGAAATTCTGCTGAGATGAACCGGAATTCTTACTTCATTGTCTTCGGCGTTATAGCTGACGAAATTCTGTAGACAGCCGGGAGTTTCAGGAGTGAATGAAAGAAGAAGACGGGAAGTATAAGAGGAGCCTTCGTCGTATTCTTCATATAAAACATCGAGCAGAACAAGATTTTCTATATCATCGTTTCCGCTGACGGCCTGAACTACCGATAAATTAGGATAAGCTTTTTTATTTATATCCGCTATTTTTTCCATGGCGTCTTCATAACTGGCGAATTTTCCGACTCTGACCATTAAACGGTTATCTTTAGGAAGTTCCTCCGCGCCGCGCACTAAATGAAAATAACCGGGAAGGCGCAATTCGCCCGCGAGATTATAGATAACCGGACGGGCTGTTTCGCGGTTTTTAAACGGGCCGCATTCGATAGTGAAGCTGTAAGCCGAATCCGGCAAATTCTCGAGCGCCGCATCGCTTATTCCGTTAGACCAGGCGTCCGGCGAATTCGACGCATTAGCCAGAACCTCTCCTGCGTGATAATTTAAAACAAAAACTATAACGAATAAAATTAAAATTAATTCAAATAACTTCATTGTAACATCTCCTGTAATTTATTTTGCGAGTCAGCTTTTTTAAGCAAATTTCATGCCGCAATTTTAACATCGTGGAACCCGCCAGATAATTTATTCAAAAATCTATATTTTATCGTTAAAATTATAAATTAATTTATAGTAACTATAATAGTAACTATAAATTTTATGCATGGTTTTAAAACAAAAAAATGAATAATAAAATAGCATTCCTTTGCAGTTTGTATAAATTTTATTTATTTTTCAATTATTTTCAATGTTTTCAATTGATTTTATTTAAAATATATATTATAATACAGGGGTATGGTAGAAACGCAGACTTTAGCAAAGCAAATTACGATATGCTCCGACGTATCAAAAATTAAGTCAGTCAGGCATCAGATTCTTACCGAAATGGCCGGATATAATTTCGACGAGGAATCGAAAATGTCGCTTGCCGTGGCTTTAGACGAGTGTCTTACTAACGCAATCAAGCACGGAAACCGCAACAATAAAAAACTTTCGGTTGAAATCAGCTATAAAATAAGCCCGGCAAGCGTTGAAGTGACGATAAAAGACCAGGGGCGGGGATTCAACTGGCGCGCAAACACACATTTGAGCGGCGACGAAAGTTTTACGGGCTACGAACTCGGAGGCCGCGGCTTATTTATGATCAATAACATGATGACGAGCGTCAATTATAACGACGCCGGCAATCAAATAACCATAATCAAATCCAACGCCAACTAAATCAAATATTTAGAATATATAATATACGACGCAACTGCTGCCGCGGCGATTCCAGCGGCTGTGAGCGCGTATTTTAATGCGTTATTTTCGTCTTTTTTTTCGCCGCGATAAACGGTGCCTCTTTTTTTAGGCCTGTCATCGGCAAGCGTTCTTATTGAAGGTTTTGTATAATTCGACGCAGCTGCGCCCGCCGCGGCTTCGGCCGTCTGTTCGGATTTATTGGCGAAATTTTTAGGGGCTTTAGGTTTATTATATTTCATCAGCAAGGTTTTTGAAGTTTTTTGCTCTTCGGGTTCGGCTAATATTTTAGTCATTATGGTGCTGTGTTTAATTTTTTTTATCGCGCTTCCTTCGCAAGATGCGGCAGGCGGCGCGTTTTTTTCATTGCGGCCCGCGCCGTCTTCAGTTTTAAGGACTGCGCCCGATCTGTCGGCGCCCGCATTATTTGCGGCGGCAGAGTAATTTTTGTCGAAAACGATATCTAATTTAAAATCATGGCCGGCTTTTTCAATAACGGCTTTAAGTTCTTCGATAGATTTGAATCTGCTGCGCGGCTCTTTTTGCAGACATCGAGTAACCACTAAATCTAAATAATCGACGATATTAACCACCTCGCGGCTTAAAGCGTCAATATCAATACTTTCATCGCTGAAATAATTCTGATCGTCCGACGATAAAAGAACGTCGCAGAACGCCGACGGCGGTATGAGCTCCCCTTCTGCGTCATATTGCGGACGCGCGCCGGTAAGCAGTTCGTAATATATAACGCCTACGGAATATATATCGCTTGCCGGCGTTAATGCCTTAACTCCCGCTTCCTGTTCGGGCGACATATAACCGCGCGTTCCGCCTATCATATCTTTATCGAGTATATTTTCCTCGAATTTAAAATGCGACAGGCCGAAATCTACGAGCTTGACCTTGAGCGTTTCGTCGTTTATCATTATATTCGAAGGTTTCAAATCGCAGTGTATAAGGCCGTGATAGTGGAAAAAATGAAGCCCGCTGGCTATCTGGGCCGCGATAGTTTTAAATTCATTTAATTTAAGAGATTTTTTATTTTTAATATATAAATTAAGCTCGATACCTTCGATAAATTCCATAACCGAATAAGCATATTGATCATCGACGAAAAAATCGAGAGTGGATACAAGGTGTTCTTCGCCTATATTTTTTGAAAATTCACACTCTCTTTTGAACAGGTCTATAAATAATTCATTGCCGAGACATTCAGGTTTAATCAATTTTAAAGCGGCTATTTTTTGAAGTTTTATATCCTGGCAGCGATATACTCTTCCAAAGCTGCCCTCGCCGGCGAAACTTATAAACTTGAATCGCTGGCGGTCTTCGGGCCTTAAACCGTCTTCGAGTTTTTCGGCGGCAGTCAAGTTTGACGAGCAATTAACGCAGTTAACTACGCTGTTATTATTAAGTTCATTACATTTAAAACAGTGTTTCAAAAAAGCCCCTTATTTTTTATTTTTAACGCGAAATTCCAATTTAAAAACCAGATCGCCGAATTTAACCTCGCACTCTTCGTGAACTACTTTTTCACTAATTTTATCGCCGTTAACGAAAGTGCCGTTTGTGCTTTGAAGATCTTTAATTTTAACGGATATATCGCTAAGTTCTATGAGCGCGTGACTGCCTGATATGAAAGGCGATTCTCTCAGACAAATATCGCAATTTCTTGAACGCCCGAGCGTGGTCGCGCCGCGCTCAATAAGAAATTCTTTTCCGGAGTAAGGCTCGCTTAAACAGACTATATAAACATTATAATTTTCGAGGGTCGAAAAATTACGCGCCGTCCTGCGCATTGAACTTTTTACGGCTCCGCGAACGCTTTCTTCTTTATTTTCAGATCTTCCGGCTAAATCGTCTTTAAAATCGAGATTTTTAGATACAAACGGTGGAGATTTTTCGGAAATGCCCGGCTGTTTGGCCGCCGCGGCGGGCGGAGCTGCAAATCCGCCGCTATAAAGATTGCCGGCGCGTATCGAACCGTCAAGAATCGCTCTGGCGCGTTTATCGGCCGCTCTGAATATGAACTGCGCGATCTTACTCTGGGCGTTTATATAATAATTTTTTAAAAGCCCTATTTCGGCTATGAAAAGAGCGTTATGATACTCGCCCGCCTCGCCCGGTTTATAATAAAACGCCCGCGCGCATTCGCGGACCGTTTCAATAGCGGCCAGATAAGGAGCAAAACAGGGCCGCTGCCGTTCCGAGAGGCCGTCGAGAGCGTCTTCGAATTCATCGGCCGCCTTCGCGGGAAGGTTATTTTTAATCATGAGATTGTAAGCGCCGTTGACCTTAAGATAAGTTTCAAAGAGGGCGAAATCAAATAATATATGCCTGTTCGGCTTAACGTCGTCAAAACAGGTCATTAAAATCTGACTGTTATCGCTGACGTACATTTCGCGAGGATTAAGACCGCCGACCGAAAAGGAAGTTTTAAAATTACTTTTTTCATTTTTAATCACTTTTAAGAAATTAACGATTTCACTCTTTTTAATTAAATTAGCTATATCTTTATTTTCTGAAAAAGTTTTATTTAATAAAGTCGAGTAAAATTCTTCAATCAAAAGAGGCGCCGCGCTTTTAATTTCAAAATCATATTCGACCGAGTTAATTAGTTTAGCCAATCTTTCTTTTTTTATAACTGGATTAAATATAAAATAAGAACGCTCGAGAATACTCCCCGAACCTTTTGCAAGAACTATTATAGAACGGTCATAAGCTTTTTCGACCGTCCCTTTGAATTTGTGAGTTTCAAAAATAGTGCTGCGGTTTTCGCCCTCGATCTTAAACGGCTTTGTCAGGCCGCCGCCTTCGATTTTTACGTGCGGCGGATATGAAAAAAGGCCGAATACCTTACCGCCAAAAAATAAAGATTCGTAATCGTTTATAAGCGTATCTTTATTTTCAGAAGGCTCGTCGTAAAAATTAGAAGCGAGGTTTTCGATCAAAAAGTTTTTTATGGCTGTAATTATCTCGATTTTGCTTTTACTTTCAATATATTCGACTAAATTAACGCATTCGTTTTTTAAGGCGACGCCGTTAAATTTAAATAAAATAACGCCGAACTCGTCTTTAAAAATAAAATCGGCAACCTCGCTGAAGCCTTCGACTTCATGTGAAGTAAGTTTATTCAGTCCGATAATTTCTAATTTTAAAAAATGCTTGAAACCCACTTTTATAATATGATAGCTGAATCCTGAATTATGAGAAACCGAGGGCTGAGCCTGGCAGAAGAAAAGCTTATATTCGCTGGATTTATTGTATAATAATTTTTTAACGCTTACTTTATCGTATAGGAAAAATATGCCTGCTATAAGTTCGGATTCGTCTTTAAAAAGCGCTATTTCAGGGCTTACTTCAACTTTGGTAACGCTGACTATCACTCTAACCGCGCGGGCTTCCGAAAAATCGGGCGTAAGCGACACCCAGAGACGGTAATCGCCGCTCTGTTCGGGCGCGCGCAGAGTGAGCGACGGGGTATAAGAAACGGCGATAACGGCGCTTCCTGAAAAGATAAGCTCGTTGCTGCCGTCTTCCTTAAAATTACGGCAGTCGATAAGTTTATAGTAAATATTAACCTGTTCGTTTTTTTCTGAATCTATTTTGAGGCGTACGTCTAATTCTGAATAAGGCCTTAAAATATAAACGTCTGAATTAATAATTTCTAAATTCGAACTCATTGTTGTCAATCCCGCATATTGATAAAATTCTCAACTTATTCTACTACTAATCCAAATATTTTTCAAGAATTATTTAATATTTTATTGTTTTATAAATTTATTTGTTTATTTGTTTTATTTACGAACGCAAAAAAAAGCGGGAGCGCAATCGCTGCGCTCCCGCTTTAAAATATAAGACTATATTTTAAAAATTAATTATCTGCTTTTTTTGTTCTGATAGCAATCACGGCAGTAAACAGGTTTTTCCTGAACTGGTTTAAAAGGAACTTGCGTTTCTTTACCGCAGTCTGAGCAATTAACCGTGAAAAGCTGTCTTTCGCCGCCGCCGCGACGATTGTTCATTGAACCGGTTTTGCGCTTAGCGCGGCAATCTGCACATCTTGTAGGTTCGTTTTCGAAACCTTTTGATTTGTAGAATTCTTGTTCTGAAGCTGTGAAAGTAAATTCTTTCGAGCAGTCGCGGCAAACTAAGGATTTGTCTTGTAATTCCATGGATTTTCCTCCCGATTATTGTAAAAAAATAGTGAATTCTTTGTGCCTGATTTGAAACCCATTTTGTCATAGATATTTTTCCACAAAAAAATACTAAAATATAACAATAAAAGTGAGTACCAGGACAAGAACGTGATAATATGATAACACATTATTTTTCATTTGTCAACATTTTTAATTATTTTTTTATTTTATTTTTCATTTTCATTTTTTAAATTATAATAGTACATTAACTGTTTTTTTTATAATCGCTACAAAGCCAATATATCTAACGAAAGGACGGAGCCGCAGAAGCCGTTAAATTCCGCTTCGAATTCGTTTAATAAATTCTGAATTCCTTCAATTTCATTTTTTTTAACTTTTTCTTCAATTTGCACGGCTATCGCTGAAATTTTATCGGCCTTAATAGTAGATGCGCCGCCTTTAATAGAATGCGCCTCGTCGGCGATTAATTTATAATCTCGAGTCCTTGATGCTTCGCGCATTATTATTATCTGTTTTTTTACGCTATCGATAAAGTATTTAATCAGCTTACGAACGCATTGCTCGTCGCCGTCAAAATCTTCGATTAATTTCAAATAATCGAAACCGGAGGTTGAATCAGCCTCCGCGCTCGATTTACCGCCTTTATCATCTGCGCCTCTCGGCGCCAAGCCGCCCAACCATTTACGGCACATTTCATAAAGGCTCTTTCTTTTGACGGGTTTTACGAGACAGTCATCCATTCCGGTTTTTATGGCGCGATCGATATATTCTTTTACGGCATGAGCCGTCATGGCTATTATCGGAACCGGCTTCAGATCGGATTTCTCTTTTTCACGCCTTAATTTTTCATAAGCACGCATTGCCGCGGCCGCCTCGTAACCGTCCATCACCGGCATTTGAATGTCGAGTAAAACTAAATCGTAATCGTTACAGGTGAAAAGTTCGAGAGCTTCACCGCCGTCAGAGGCCGTATCGACGCTAAAGCCTATTTTATTTAAATGTATAAGTGCGGCCTGGCGGTTAGGCTCATAATCTTCGACAAGCAAAATTTTATATCGGCCGCCGCTTATTTCTAAATTGTCAGGCTCCGCAATAGCGCAATAACCGCCGGCGGAAATTCCCGCTGCCGGCCTGTATAAACCTGATATACAGTAATAAAGTTCCTTAAGTTTTACGGGTTTAATAACGCAGCCCATCGCGCCTTCCAGCTTATAATTTTCAGAGTAATTAGCCATGGCGATCGAAATCAATAAAATTACCGGTATCCCGGCGCATTTTTCCCGTGAACGAACCATGCTCATAATATCGCATAATTGCGTATCGGCGACCGGCAGGTCTATTATGATCAAATTAACCGGCGTATTTTCGCAGTCTAAAACTCCTGCCGCTTCTTTAATATCGGCAGCCTGGATGCAACGGGCAGTCATAAACCTAATATAGTCGCAAATTCCTTTACTGCAGTTAATTCTCGAAGATATCACAAGCGCATTTATTTTAAAAGCGCCGAGATCGTAATTTATATGCGTCGCCGGCGCCGCCGTATTTTTGACTAACGGCAGTTCGAACCAGAAAGTGCTTCCGCATCCAGACTCGCTTTGAAGGCCGATACTTCCGCCCATCAATCCGACTATCCTTTTTGCAATCGTGGTGCCAAGGCCCGTTCCGCCGTATTTGCGGGCGGTAGAGCCGTCAGCCTGGGTAAAACTTTCGAATATCGAGGAATGTTTTTCGGCCGGAATTCCAATACCCGTATCGGCGACTAAAAAACGGGCAACTACTATGGAAGATTTTTCCTCTTTAATTTCGACTTTAATGCACACTTCGCCTGAATCGGTAAATTTTACTGCGTTAGCCGCCAGATTAGCCAGCACCTGCCGTATTTTGTAAGGATCGCCATAAACCGTAGTTTTAAATTCAGGCGATATACAAGTTAAAAGATGAATCCCTTTGCGTTCGGCTTTAAGCGCAAAACTCGCCGCGAGGTCTTCAACGACCTCGCAAATATCGAATTCAATATTTTCGATTTCGTATTTTCGAGCCTCTATTCTGGAAAAATCGAGAATCTGGCTTATTATGTTAAGCAGCGACTGGGCTTCTTTATTTATAATATCCACGAAGCAGCGCTGGCTTTCATCCATACTTGTATCCATCAATATTTCGGTCATACCGGTTATGGCGTTTAAAGGCGTTCTTATTTCATGGCTCATATTGGCTAAAAATTCGCTTTTAGCTATATTGGCGGCTTCGGCGGTATCCTTGGCTTTTTTCAGGTCTTCATTCAACCTTTGTTCTACGGCTGCGCCAAGTATTTCGGCCGCGAGTTTAAGCGCGCCTATTTCTCCCTGCGACCAGCTGCGCTTACCGGAGCATTCGATCAGGCCGAAAACGCCCCACAGGTGCTTCATCACGAATACCGGCATTATTATAATCGATTTAATGCCGCGCGATTGAAGCAATTGCTTTTCGATTTCGTTAAAACTATCGATCTTACCTGCGATTATGTGATTATTATTAAGCGCGTCCAACCAGCGGCTATAAACTTCATCCTTCCAGTCGATATTTTGAAAAAACGAACAGCCGCATTCCGCCGGGCAGCCCGGGCCGCGCCACGAATAATGCATGCCGTTCAACATTTCCGAATTTTCTTTGCCGGATACCGCGTCCGGGCGAGCCGCTTTTACGATACCGGCGCAATCTGCGTCAGCGGCTTCGCCAATACTGCTTAACACGCCTTCGAACTGGCTTTCTATATCGCCCGCCTTAAAAAGCTGCTCTGAGACGCGGCTTACCGTTTCAAGAAGCGCGTCGCGCTGGCGAAGGTTATCTTCAGCGCGCTTTCTTTCGCTTATATCACGGATTATGCTGACCGTATAATCGCGTCCGGCCGCCTTAAAGGTCGTTATCGACATTTCTACCGGAAATTCAAAGCGAGCTTTATTTATGACCTTGAGTTCGAACGCCCTGCCAAAATCTATATTAGACGCCGAAGACGCCAGTGAATCGACTTCGGGAAGAAAAACAGCGGCGTATTTAGGCGAAGTGATAAGCTGATAAAAGTTTTCGCCGAGCACT
Source organism: uncultured bacterium (assembly GCA_964436235.1). Taxonomy (GTDB): domain Bacteria; phylum Muiribacteriota; class UBA9980; order UBA9980; family UBA9980; genus UBA9980. The sequence goes on along the minus strand of CAYTCW010000012.1, from coordinate 2,254 downwards.
TCATTTGCTCTATAGCCGAACATATTGACAGCGGAGTCATTCCACAGAACTATCCGGTCTTTTTCGTCGCAGGCGATAACCGCGTCGGTAGTTATGGTGCATATTCCGCGGAATTTTTCTTCGCTTTCAATAAGCGCTTCCTCAGCTCTTTTGCGTTCTATGGCATTTCCGAAAATATCTACGGCGGCATAAAGTATGGAAAGTTCGATATCGTTCCACACCCGCTCATTTTTACCATCTTCAAAACCGATAGCGCCCCAGAAAGACTGCGATATTTTAATCGGCATTATAAGCAGTGATTTTATGCCGCGTTTCATTAAATATTCGCGTTCCTCGCCTTCGAATTCTTCAGGCAGACCGCGCACGGAAACGCCGTTAGACAAAAGGGTACGCCAGCGCTCAAATAATTTTTCTTTTTCGGGCCGTTCCCATCCGCTCGCGTTCACATCATAATCGTTTACATGCTTATTTTTGAGACCGGGCTGTCCGTTCCAGTAATAGCGGTAATGGAGATAACTGCCGCCTTTAAGCTCTTTACCGGAATCGCAAGGCAGCGGGCATTCAAAAATATATATTCTACTCAAATCGAAAGCGCCGCCGAGAAGTTCGAATATTTTAAAGATAGCGTTATTGATATTTTTTTCAGCTATCAGAAGATTAGAGCACTTTGCGACTATTTCAAGCAGTCTGTCTTTGCTTTTTATTTCGTTTTCGATCTGCTTTCGAGCGCTTATATCACGCGCTATTCCAAGCGCGACCGTCTGCGAAGATATTTTAACCGGATAAGTCATTATTTCGACGCTTATTTCGGAACCGTCTTTTCTTTTAAGAATAAATTCGTCAGGGCCGGTAGGAAGGCCTATCGCGTTTTTTGCGAGAAGCCACAGAGCTTTAGGGATCTGCTCTTTACTTAATAATCCGCTTTCTATATAGTTTTTACCAATCAATTCGCCGCGCTTATAACCGATAATTTTTTCAGCGGCAATATTGCCGTTTATAAAAGTTCCCTTTAGATCGCTTATATAATAGCCGTCGGGGGCGTATTCAAAGAGAGTCTTAAAACTTTCCTCGGCTTCGGTAAGGGCTTTTTCGGCCAGCACTAATTTTTGCGTAACCTCGAATTCGTCTTCAGCGCCGCGGCCTTCTTTGCCTCCGATTCCGGTAAAGATAATTTTTTTATAAAACGAATAATCGCCGCCGGCGATAGGATTAGCCCGAAAAGCTATGCCGCATATGACAAGAATAAATGAAGTCATAAAAAGCGCCGAAGAAATATAAATCAATAAAAATCCCGCAGGAGGAAGCGATTCAGCAAAACTGCCTTTAAAATAAGCTGAATTTATGACAAGAATAATTTTTACGAATAGATAGGTAAAAAAAAGCGATAATAAACTCACGTAAATTACCGCTTTTTTTTCTATATTATCAAATTTTTTACTTTTAAAATCACTCATAACATTTAAAAGCCTTATAGGCAGTTTTTAAAATCATTGCGCAAACTTAAGGACTTTAAGTTTAACGAGTTTATTAAACATAATCTTCCAATTGACGGGTTTAATGACATAATCATTGCAGCCTGTGCTGATACTTGCCATTACGGTTTCCTTGTCGGCTTTTGAAGTTACCATTATTACTTTAACCCTGTCGTTTGAATCTACACTCATTTGATTTTCAATTTCGCGAATTCTCGTTAAAACCGTAAAGCCGTCTATATCGGGCATGGAAATATCTAAAGCGATAACATCATAAGGCTCGTTTAACTCATAAGCCTGTCTGAAAATAGTCAAAGCTTCTTCGCCGTTTCGCGCGATATCGCAAAGGCCGAAGTTAAGCATGATAACTTCCATTTTTTTACGGCAGACAAAATCGTCATCGACAACGAGTATTCGCATACTATTCTCCTGACTGTCGGTTGATAAAGCAAAACGAGCAAACTACATAAACGGATATCTAATCAAACTAATTAACGAACGATGAACTGATCAGCACAAGCTAATTTAAAACAAAAAAGCCATTTTTAAGAAATAACGAAATGAAAAATTTAACACTGATACCTCTCCTAATTAAATTATAACATAAATTTTGTAAAATGTCCTGACGCTATTTTAAAAAAACTAAAAATACGACACCGTCGATTAAAGGGTTTTAACCATTTAATATGAGATTATGTACCGTAAAATACATAATTAAGTTTTATTGCCGGCAAAAATCTTTTCTCCGCTCGCTATCCTCGGCGCCTCCGGCGCCTGCGGAG
>CAYTCW010000011.1:8974-50525 GCA_964436235.1 uncultured bacterium | reverse complement strand
AGCTATAAATAAAAAAATCAGCAACTCCATTTCGGGCGTTGCTGATTTTTTATTATTTTATTTGTTATGTAGTGCAATAAATATAATGCAATTTTATGCTATGTTATTGTTAATCGGAATATATTTTTGCATTATTTAACTCAATTACTTATGCGCTTACATACGCCTGATTAAGCCGTAGCGGCCGCCAGCGCTATCGACAAAAATTTAGCCTCGTGCGTGTCGGCGCGCGATGTTAGTATGATCGGCGCTTTAGCTCCGACTATGATTGCGGCCATTTTTGCTCTCACGAAATATCCGATGCTCTTATAAAGCACGTTTCCGGCTTCTATATCAGGAGTGACGAGAATGTCGGCGTCGCCGGCGACGGGCGATTCGATTCCTTTAATTTTAGCGGCTTCTTTGGATACGGCGTTATCGAAGGCGAACGGGCCGTCGACTATGGCGCCTTTTATCTGCTTTAAGGCCGACATTTTAGCGATGATAGCGGCATCGGTGGTCGCGGGCATATCGAGGTTAACAAGTTCAATGGCAGCGAGTATGGCGACCTTGGGTTTTTCGAAGCCGACTTTATGCATTACCGATATCGCGTTTTCGACCATGGCGACCTTTACCTTCAAATCGGGGGCCACGTTCATAGCGGCGTCGGTCATGCACATTACGCGCTCCGCGATAGGCGATTCGAAGAGCATGACGTGAGAAAGAACTCCTCCCGAGCGAAGTCCCCATTCTTTATTAAGTATCGCGCCGAGATAAATGGTCGAAGACACGAGCCCTTTCATTATCATATTCGCGCGGCCCGAGCTTACCGCTTTAACGGCTAATTCGGACGCTTTTTTATCGTCCGGCGCGTCTTCTATTTCATAACCGCTCAAGTTAATATTTTTTTCTTTAGCTATTTCTTCGATCTTTTTCTTGTTGCCGAAAAGGATAGGAGTTACAAGTCCTTCTTTGACGGCCTCGTTAATAGCTTCGAGAACTTCCTCGTCGTGCGCCGCCGCCACCGAAATTACGCGTTTGCCTTTCGATTTAGCCACCGATACGAGCTCGTGCAGTTTTTTTAACATTCAAAACATCTCCTTGAACTTAATTTTTTATTTCCGGTCAGTTGATTTTACGGCAGATTTTCTTGAATTTGCAGTAGATTTTAAGGATTTTAATAATGAAATTATAATTAAAATTTTACAGATATTATAGCAAATTTAGAATGTAAAATGCAATAGTTTTAGTAAAAAGTGGAAATTATTGACAAGAAAAAGCTTTTATGATAACATATTTTATGTTTTCTATATTATAAGGAGCTTATGAACGCTACGCTTTATATTAAAAATTTATTCGATATACTTAACGGCGTTATTGTCACGGACTGTAATATGAAGCGTTTAAGTTTAGACGAAGCCGTCAGCGGGACCATATCTTTAATTAAAACTTACTCGGCGCGCGGCAAAAAACTTTTATTCATAGGAAATGGCGGAAGCGCGGCTATTGCGAGCCACGAGGCCGTCGATTTTTCTAAAAACGGCAAGATCCGTTCGATGTGTTTTAACGAAGCGTCGCTTCTTACCTGTCTTGGCAACGATTATGGCTATGAATGCGTATTCGAAAAATCGCTCGATATTTTTGCCGATAGCGAAGATGTTTTAATAGCTATAAGTAGTTCCGGCAATTCCCCTAATATTTTAAAAGCCGTCGCAAAAGCGCGCGAATTGAAGTGCAAAGTAATTACTTTTTCAGGCTTTTTAGAAGATAATCCTCTCAGGCGTATCGGCGATTATAATTTTTACATCGGATCGAATAAGTACGGCTGCGTCGAATTATCTCATCAGGTACTGCTTCACATGATATTAGATATTATTACCGGCGATTGGAGGCAATGAAATGAAAGCGCTCGTTACCGGCGGATTCGGGTTTATAGGTTCGCATCTGGTCGAAAAACTTTTAAAAGAAGGTTATCATGTTACCGTCATCGATAATCTTATTTCGGGCAGGATAGATAATCTCAAGCATCTCGAAGGAAATCAAAATTTAAAGGCGGTTTTTGAAAATATTTGCGATCTGGAGGCTATTTCAGAGCATTTCAACGGCATCGACCATGTTTTCCACTTAGCGGCCTTAGCTGATATAGTCCCTTCTATCCAATCGCCCGATAAATATTTTGCCTCAAATGTCAACGGCACTTTTTCAGTATTAGAGGCCGCGCGGCGCGCAAATATTAAAAAATTCTTATATACCGCCTCATCTTCATGCTACGGAATTCCTGATAATTACCCGACTAAAGAAACCGATGAGATCCGGCTTAAATATCCTTACGCTTTAACTAAAAGGCTCGGCGAAGAGCTCGCTATTCACTGGGGCGAGGTTTATAAACTGCCTGTGATATCTTTAAGGCTTTTTAACGTTTACGGCCCGCGCTCGAGAACTTGCGGCACTTACGGCGCGGTATTCGGAGTTTTTCTGGCGCAAAAGCTGGCGGGCAGGCCTTATACCGTAGTCGGCGACGGAAAGCAGACACGGGATTTTACCTATGTTACCGATGTTGCCGAAGCGTTTGTTACTGCCGCCCGCTCGGATGTGACCGGCGAGATTTTCAATGTGGGTAGCGGCGGCTCTTATTCGGTGAACCGCTTAGTCGAATTATTGGGCGGACCCGTTGAATATATACCGAAGCGGCCGGGCGAGCCTGATTGCACTTTCGCCGATACCTCGAAGATAAAAAAAACGTTGAATTGGTCACCTGAAGTATCTTTCGAGCAGGGCGTCAAATCGATGATCGAAAATATCGATTACTGGAAAGAAGCGCCGTTGTGGACTCCCGAAACTATAAAAGAAGCCACTGCCGACTGGTTCAGGTATCTTTCCAGATGACGGCGCGCGCGGTATTTTTTGATAAAGACGGAGTTATAAATATCGATAAGGGCGTTTCGGGCAATTTTGAGCCGCTCGATTTTATTTCCGGCGCCTGCGATTTGATAGCGCTTTTTAAAGATAGAGGGTTTATGATTTTTGTCGCGACCAATCAGCCGGTAGTTGCGCGCGGCTTAATGAGCGAATACGAATTAAAAAGTTATTTTGAAAAATTCAGAGAGGCTATATTAAAAAATAATCCGAAAGCGCTTATCGATAAAATTTATTACTGTCCGCACCATCCTGACGCGAATATCGAAAAATACAGAATCGCCTGTGAGTGCAGGAAACCGAAAGCCGGCATGATACTGCGTGCCGCGGAAGAGTTTAAACTTGATATAAAAAGCAGTTTTATGATAGGCGATAGAATGTCTGATATTACCGCCGGCTGCATCGCCGGCTGTAAAACCGTTCATTTATTGAGCGGCAGGCATCTGGAGAAAGCTATTGTGACCGATTTAAAATTGGACGCAGAAATTGCGCCGGATCATATAATTAACGATTTAAGCGAGTTAAGGAGTATTATTGTATGAAAGTTAATCTGACGGCTGCAATGATACTCTGCGCCGGGTTTGGGACCAGAATGCAAGATTATACAAGAGACCTTCCTAAACCCATGCTTCCGATAGGCCCGAAGCCTCTTTTAGAATATACTATCAATAATCTTGCCGGGTCTGGAATTAATGATATAATAATAAATCTTCATTACCTGCCTGAAAAAATAACTTCATATTTTGGTAACGGCAGTAAATGGGGCGTTAAAATAACTTATAGTCTCGAAGACAGCCCGCTCGGCACGGCAGGTGCCGTTAAAAAAGTTGAAAATTTATTAAACGCACATGATGATTTTTTAGTTTTATACGGCGATATAATATGCACGCAAAATTACCTTAAATTATATGAATTTCACAAATCACGCCCCGGCGCGGCGGCTTCGATTATAGTGCATGAACGCGCGAAATCCAACAGCGTCGTCGAGATGGACGGCGGTAATAAAATAGTCCGTTTTATCGAACGGCCTGAAAAAGAAGTGAGCGACAAAAAACAAAACTGGGTAAACTCAGGCCTGTATTGCATTAATAAATCGGTTTTAAATTATATTCCGGCCGGAGAATTCTGTGATTTTCCTAAAAATATTTTCTCACGGCTCGTTATAGACGGTTCGCTTTACGCTTATCCTCTTGAAGGCTACCGCTGCGCGATCGATTCGCCGCAAAGATACGAAAAAGTTTGCGATGATTATAATAACGGAGAGTTCAAGTGAAAATTAACGAAAAAATTATCGTCGATATCAAAAAACTAGCATCGCTTATAGGTGAATTAAAAGCGCAGGATAAAAAAATAGTTCTATGCCAGGGACATTTTAATGTTATACACACCGGGCATATGCGTTTTTTAGAATTCGCCCGCAGGCAGGGAAATTGTTTGATAATAGCCATGATGGGTAATGAACTCGTGGGCGAAGAAATGAGGGACAAATTTTTTGACGAAACCGACCGCGCCCACGGCGTAGCTTCCATTCAATACGTGGATAATGTTTTTGTTTATAACCGTCATAAAATGGAAGATATAATATCGGTGGTCAAGCCTTTTGCTTACGTGCGCGGCGAAGAATTCTCCCAGAAGACCGAGCTTATCAAAACAGAAATCGAGCTTGTCGAAAAATACGGCGGTAAAATAGTTTTCAGTTCAGGCGATATACATTACGCCCAGACCGATTTTCTTGAAAAAAATATCAGCGATATAAAGATCGAGCGCCTTGAAAAATTCCGCGCGGCGCTTAAAAAGCAGAAAATATCCACCGCGCGCCTGCTCGAGCATTGCGATAATTTTAAAAATAAGCGTCTGCTCGTAATCGGCGATACGATAGTCGATCAGTATGTGGTATGCGACGCGCTCGGGATGAGCTCAGAAGCGCCGGTGCTCGTGGTCCGCGAAGTCGAGCATAAGGAATTCGTAGGCGGCGCGGCTATCGTTTCAAGGCATGTGCGCGCGCTCGGGGCGAAATGCTCTTTTATTTCGCTTGTCGGCGATGACGAGCCCGGAGAGGCCGTAAGGCGCGAGCTCGATAATGAAAAGATAGATCATCGGCTTATAATCGATAAAGACAGGCCTACTACCTTTAAAATAAGGTATATGGTGGCTACTCAGAAAATATTACGGGTTTCAAGGCTTAAAGACCATCATCTAAACGCTAAAATGACCGATAAAATAACCGCGCACATAGATAAAATAGCGTCGGAAATAGACGGAATCATAGTCAGCGATTTTTGTTACGGAGTTATTACGCCCGCTCTGCTCGATTATATTTCGCAGGCCGCTAAAAAATATAAATTAAAACTTTTCGGAGACGTTCAAAGCAGCAGCCAGATAGGCAATGCGGCTAAATTCAAAAATTATTATATGATAAAACCTACCGAAAAAGAGGCCCGTATAGCTCTTGACGATAAATACAGCGGCATCGAGCGCATCGGAAATAACCTGATCAAATTGACTGGCGCGCAAAATCTAATACTATCGCTCGGCCCGGAAGGTTTTATAGCTTTTAAAATGACCGATAATAATAATTTTGTAAGGACCCAGCATTTCGCCGCGCTTAATCCGTCGCCGGTCGACGTCGTCGGGGCCGGCGATTCTTTACTGACAGCCCTTTCCGTGGCCAGCTGCGCGGGGGCCGATATTATGGAAGCCTCAGCCATAGGCGCCATAATGGCCTCTATCGCCGTCGGTAAGGTCGGCAATATTCCGGTTCAAATCGATGAAATAAAGAAGGCGATTAATTCATTATGACCGATAAATTCAGAATCGACAGCCATAAATTGATTTTTCATCCGAAACGGGTTTTTGAGTGGCTCGACTCTCAAAACGATCACGGGCTCGCAAAAAAAATATATCCGATATATGTCGAAATTTCGCCCGTGGGTTATTGCAATCACCGCTGCACTTTTTGCGCGCGCGATTTTATGGAATATAAAAAAAGACAGATAGACCCTTTCATATTAAAGGAAAGGCTTGTCGAAATGGGCGCGCTCGGCGTTAAAAGCGTCATGTTCGCCGGAGAGGGCGAGCCGCTTTTATATGAAAAACTCCCTGAAATGATCGAATTGTGTTCGACGGCCGGAATAGATACTTCATTGACTACCAATTTTTCGCGCCTTAGCGACGAATCAGCCGTCATATTCGTTAAAAATTGTAAATGGATAAAGATAAGCATTAACGCCGGGACCGCTGAAAATTATTCACAAATACACCGCGTCAGCGCGAATGAATTCGATAAAGTTGTCGATAATATAAAAAAAGCGGTCGCTATAAAGCGCGCCAATAACTATAAATGCGCCATAGGCGGGCAGCTTTTGCTTATCGACGATAATCGTCATAGCGTGACTGCGCTCGCCGAAAAATTAAAGGACGCCGGCGTGGATTATTTTGTGGTAAAACCTTATTCGCATCATCACGAAAGCATTACTGATATATATAAAGACGCGGATTATTCACAATTACTTTATTTAGAGGACGAACTGGCCGAATTTAACGATGAATCGTTTAAAGTTATATTCAGAACCAATACATTCAACAAGTTAATAAATTCGCCGCAGCGTTATAAAAGATGCGGCTCGGTCCCGTTTTTCTGGGCTTATATAATGTCAGACGGTGAAGTTACCGGCTGCAGCACTTTTTTGGAGAACGATAATTTTAAATTAGGCAATATCTGCGAAAAAAGTTTTGCGGAGATATGGGAAAGCGAAAAGCGTTTGAATTTAATTAAATATATGAAAAATTTCGATATAAATAACTGCCGCTTAAACTGCCGTATGGATGAAATTAACTACTATCTATGGGAATTGCTTAATCCCGGCGAACACGTCAACTTTATTTAAACCTGCTATGGCTGATTTTAAGGACGCCGGCGAAAAGCCGGTTATGATCTGTGAAAACTTTTTATGACGCTTTTCATCGATGTGAATTTAATTCCCAGCTCATTTACTATTTTAGTATTATCAAGATATGTTTTAAGCGCCCTGTTTTCGACAAAACCGAATTCCGATGCCGGTTTCGATATTATTTTAACGCCGCTTTCGGGATAAAGGTGCCTTACGAACTGCCGCGCGAGTTCTTCGCGGCTGAAATGCTCGCCGTTAACGCAATTATATAATCCTGAAACTTTTTTTGAAAAAGCAGCGATCAGGGCGTTGTATATATCATAAACAAAGGTGGGCGAAAAAATATTATCCTTGATGCAGGCTATTTCTTTTTTATCTTTACACCATTGGTTCCATTGTGAAAACAGGTGTTTACCGCAGTCCGTATTTGAAAGAGTCTGGCTGAGCCTGAAAATGAGTCCGCTTTTATGGTTTTGCAGAATATAATTTTCTATTTCGGCTTTCTGTCGGCCGTATTCATTGCACGGGCACGGCGCTTCGGTTTCATCGTAATATCCTTTAATTCCGTCATATACGTTGTCCGTCGATAGAAAGCAGAATTTGATTCCGGCTTCGGCGAGCGCCTCTATTAAATTTTTCATTGCAGTTACGTTCAGCCGGTACGATTCGTCCGGATTTTTTTTACATTCTTCTATAAGCGGATTGGCCGAGCATATAACGGCAAGAGTATCTACGGAAGAGTCTTTGAATCTTTGCGGAAGTATGTGTTTGAAATTATTATCGAGCATGTTAAAATAGATAAGCCCTTCGCCGCAGCGTCTGCAGCCTGTTCCGGCCGTATCGATTTTATCCGCCAGGGCTTTTTTATATAATGAAGCGCCTATAAAACCGGAAGCTCCTATAATGAATAGTTTCATAATTTGTTTTCTCCATCGTCATAAAAAACTTATTTTGCCGCGGCCGCATTTTCTAAATAGGTTCGGTCCCATATTACACAGCCGCTGCAAAGTTTAAGGCAGTCTTTTCGGCCTTCCAGATGAATTTTTCTTATTTTTTTATATTCTTTCGAGTTCCACACTTCTTTAATGCTGTGCGTGGATATATTTCCCATACTTATAGATGCGTTGTAATCGGCGTTGCAAAGGCCCACCTCGCCGTTTACGTGGACTGCCATCGATGAAAATGGAAATATACACGCGGCCGCGTTGTGTAAAGGATCGGCAGCCCCGTCTATTTTTATTTGATTTCCCCAGTTATGAGCGGGCATTGCATACACTCGGTCGGCCGGCGAAGCCAACCGCGTCCAGAATTTCATCCAATCATCTACTTCATGCTTATTAGAGTCTATTATTACCATTCTTACTCTTACTGACATAGGACTTTTTAGCGCGTCCCTAATTTTAAAAAGATCGGAAGTATTTTTTACTACGGTTTCAAAATTAAGCCCTTTTCTAATCGATTCATATATTTCCTTACTGAACGCGTCGATAGATATCATTATATCGTTTAATCCGGCTTCGATAAGGTTTCGGGCGAGCGTTTCGTTCAGCAGTTCGGCGTTAGTGGAAAGAGTCACTTTTTTAATTCCTATTTCTTTTACTTTGCGGACGCGCTCCGTTATTTTTTTATCAAGCGTGGGTTCGCCGTCGCGATTAAGACATACGGTATCGATCCAGTGTGGAAATTCAGATATTTCAGAACAAAATTTATCGAATAAGCCATCGGACATTAATACCTGCCCCATATCGCGCCAGTCTTTTATGCTGCAAAATGAGCAGCGCGCGTTGCAGGCCCTTATAGTCTCTATTTCGAAAAATTTAGGAAATTTTTCAAGCTCTTTGATATCTGAAATATTCATTCGTTTGATAATCGCTGACTGGTTATTTTTTATGGCGTCCATGATATTATTTTCCTTTACCTATGTCGTTAATCATTAAAAATAAATTACTGTTACGCTCCGCCAGTTCTATTATATTCATCGGCGAAGGCGAAAAGCTCCTCGATACTGAATTCCATTTCATCGGAAAGTTTTACGCAGCTTTGCTTTAAATTTAACTGGAAAAGGTCTGAAAAATCAAATTTTTCATTTAAATAATACTCGTCGAATATCTTAGTTCCAGGATATGGAACGAAGCGGTTTATCGATATGAAAGAAGGTTTGATTTTAATCATAATTTCCTTAGTGAGTGATATGTCTTCAAGTGTTTCGAAGGGAAATCCGGTTATAAAAAAGGCGGCCCAGTTTATGTTATGTTTATTAAGCAGCGCAGTTTTGGATATTATTTCCGATACACTTATATTTTTATTTATTTTATCGAGGATTTTTTGCGATCCGCTTTCAACCCCTACGAACATTTTTATTCCGCCGTTATTTATAAAATCATTTATTTTCTCGTCGTTTAAATTACGGATACGGCTACCGGCTTTGAATTTAAGGCCCGTTTCTTTGTTGATCGCCGTAATGGCTTTCATTCTGGGGCCGTTTGATAAAAAACAGTCATCAACGTAATAAACCGGCCATTCGCATCCGTATTTTTCTTTGATTTCATAAAGTTCTTCTTTAATGCTGTCTATATTTCTATATACTATCCTCTCGTTTTCAGAGTTACAGCAAAAAGTGCACTTGTTTGGGCAGCCGGAGGAAGTCATAATAGAATAAAAATTTTGCGGGTTGTAGGATTCATAATTAAATAAAAGTGTTTTATCGGGTTTTATGTTAATGAGTTCCGGTATGGTGGTTACCGCTTCAGTATATAAATTTCCAAAGTCATAATCAGGAAAAGTTTTTTTTATTCCGTTAACATGGGCTCCGCCAATTACTATATCGATTTTTTTGCCGGGAATTTCTTTGATGATTTTAGCTGTAATTTCAGCCGATGCGGCTTTAGCCGTAGCCGATATAGACAGGCCGACGGCATCCGGATTAAATTTATCGATTATATTTTTTAATTCTTCCCATAAAAAATGCCGTGGATTTTTTAACTCGTTTTTATAACGAGGGTAATTACGGCCGCATTCGGCTCTTTCATATTCTTTGCAGTCTTTAAGCGGCCTGTCCATATCATAAACCATAACTTTATGACCGGCATCTTTTAATCGCGTTGCCAGAAGGACTGGAGTGATAGGATAATGGTATCTTTTATAACCGAATAAATTATAAAACGGTGGTTCGATTATTAAAATTTTATTTTTATTTTTAAAAGTATTTATCATAGTAAATATTATTCAAAGTAAATAAATCCGTAATCGCCTTTATAGCCCCATTCATTAAAAAGCCATTTCCATTCGTCCGGTGTATAAAAACATTCACAGGTCAATTGCCAGTACAATAAATTAGCCTTTTCCCTTTCGTTGCGATACGCTTCGACCAAGATATAACTTTTGCCTTTAGATACCCTTTGTATGTGCTGCACGGCTTTTTTAAGATCGTAAATATAAAGGTTGTGTAAAGTTGTTATCGAATAAACGAAATCGAAAGAATTATCGTGATAAGGCAATTCCTGCGCCCGGCCCGTATCGAGAAAACCGCGTATTTCTTTTTTAGAATTTTCGAGCGCGTAATTTGAAATATCTATTCCTCTAACTTGCGCTCCCGGAACGGCCCGCGTGAATTCATAAAGTAAAAATCCTTTGCCGCAGCCCACGTCAAGAATTTTGTCGCCGCTTTTCAATCCATAATGTTTCGCCATTTTTTCCGCAACCGCAAGCCAGCGTCCGTCATAGCGGTAGCCGCCGTAGCCGTACTGCCTTTCGCCGTCCCAGTAATCTTTTCCGAAAAGTTTAGCTGTGGCGGCGCATTCGGCTTTATCATGTTCTACGACTCGCTGAACGTAATTCCGAGTTGTTTTTTTATGGACGGAGGATAGAAAATCAATATTAGTCATTTTGAATTTACTCCTGCCGTTGAAGGCAATAATATTATTAAACGCTTTTTTGTAAAATTGCCGTTCTGACCTTTAAAATAATATGTTCGGCCGATAATCCGTTCAATCGTTTTATTTCCTGCCGGCTCCCGTAGCCCGCGCAAAAACTATCATTCATGCCCATTCTTATAAATACGGGCGCGCACCTGTTTTCTGATAAAGTTTCAGCTACCGCTCCGCCGAGTCCGCCGTTTATGTTATGTTCTTCGAGCGTTACGACGGCGCCGGTCAATCTTGCGCTATTAATGATTAGTTCCTCATCGACAGGTTTAATGGTGTGAATATTGACGACTCTAACCGAGATGTTTTCTTTTTCGAGCGCGAGGGCGGCTTCGAGAGCGTCGGCTATTATCGAACCCGTAGCTATAATTGAAGCGTCGCGTCCCTCTTTTAGTATTATGCCCCTGCCCGGTATGAAATCATAATCGCTCTCATATATTTCAGGCTCTTTTGAAGTTCCTAACCGTAAATAAACCGGTCCTTTATGTTCGGCGCAGGCTATCGCGGCTTTATAAGTTTCTTTAGGGCTCGCGGGGGAAAATATCGTAAGATTAGGTAAAACCCTCATTAGTGCAATATCTTCGGTTCCATGATGCGTCGGGCCCAGAGTACTGTACGAAAAACCTGCGCCCGTTCCGACGAGCTTCACGTTCATTTCCTGAAGGCACACGTCGTTGCGGATAAATTCGAAGGCGCGCATAGTTAGAAAATTAGTTATGGTGTAAGCGAATGGAATTTTGCCGCAAGAGGCCAGTCCGGCGGCGCTTGCGACCATATTTGCTTCGGATATGCCGTAGTTGAAATATTGTCCGGGAAAATCTTTTCTAAATTTATCATAAACTATCGCGCCGTTATCGGATATTAAAGCCAGAATATTTTTATTTTCGCCCGCAAGACGATGCAGAGCGCTTAAATATGCGTCTCTCATAATTTAACCAAGCTCCCCGTCGGAAATATTTAATTCAGCTTTTACTATTTTAAGTTCGTCTTTATCAGGCAGCCGGTAATGCCATAGCGGCTGATTTTCCATAAATGAAATGCCGCGGCCTTTGACCGTATGTGCTATTACGGCAAGAGGCCGTGAATTATCGCTCCGTTTTTTATTGAAAGCGCTTAACAGTTCTTCAATATTATGCCCGTCGGCTTCGATTACTTTCCAGCCGAACGAGCGCCATTTATCGGCGAGCGATTCAAGCCCTATTATATTGCTGAGTTTATCCATGGCTTGAAGTTTATTATAATCAATTACGGCGGTGAGCGATCCAAGATTTCTCTGTGCGGCAAAAAGGGCGGCTTCCCATACCGAGCCTTCCTGACACTCACCGTCACCGAGAAGAACGAAAGTTTTATAACTTTTATTATCTAATTTGCCGGCCAGGGCGATGCCGGTGGCAAAGCATAAGCCGTGTCCTAACGCGCCGGTCGTAGCCTCCACTCCCGGAATGTCGCCCATTTTGGGATGGCCGCCAAGCATGGTGCCGGGCTTTCCGTAGGTGGAAAGCCTCTGTTTTGAAATAAAGCCTGCTTTTGCCAGAACCGTGTAAAGTAAAGTCGATGAATGGCCCTTGCTCAGAATGAACCGGTCTCTTTCGGCGGCGAGAGGATTAGCTGCGTCATATTTAAGAATTCCGCCAAAATAAATGGCTGTCATTATTTCCACCGACGAAAGAGCGCCGCCTATATGGCCGCCGCCGCCGTTATAAACCGTTATGAATAATTCTTTGCGGATTTCGGCCGCTATATTTTTTAAATTTTTTATAATAGGCATATTTCTCCGTTCATGACATGCCGTGAGTGAGTTAAACAAAATTGATATGATTTTCGTTTATTGAGAAAAATCGATTTAATAAAATATTGCGATCATCGAATACGCAATGATGTTGGCACTCGTTAACAGGATTAAATTTGTTAAAAAAATCTTTTGTTTCCTTTGAAAACCAGATATCTTTAAAAGATGATTTTTTAAGATCGCCAATAAATCCGCTGTCCAAATAAGCTTTATCCTGACATAAATACATCTTACTATCGGCCGCTATAATCGTAACTATTTCTTTAATATAACATTTCGAGTATTTTCTTTGAAATACAGCACAGTTATCGAAATCATGCTCATACAAATTAATTATTGAAAATCCTGATTTTTCAAATTCTGATTTTAATTTGTGGATTTGATTAATTACTTTTTGTTTTATAGGTGCGTGATATTCTTCAACATTATTGCACATTTTTGCAGAAAATTTAATGTGATTTACTCCGATATCGTATAATAATTTTCCTGCGCTATATATTTCGTCTGCATTATCATGATTGACTACAAAATTTATACCTAATTCGCAATATTCTTTTTTTATTTTCACAAAATTATTTATGTTTTGACAAACTTCATTAAATGCGTTAAAATTCAAATTGCGTAATTTTGAATATGTAGCAGCGGTACCGGAATCGAAAGAAACTCTTACCCACTTTGCTTCACTTAAAATTTCGGCTTTTTCATCCATTAAAAAATGACCGTTCGTAATGATCGCGAGATCCATTTTCTGTGCTTTAACCAACTTCATTGCATCTACAATATTTTTATAAAATAAAGGTTCGCCGCCTCCGCTAAAGGTTATTGCTTTTGTTCCAATTTCGCTTAGATCGTTAATAATTTCTTTAAGTTTTTCCCATGATATATGATTTTTAGCTTCAGTACCATTCAATTTAAGGTATTGACCATTTCCGTAATGACAATAATTGCAGCCATGATTGCATGCATTTGTGGGTTTGATTCTCACATATATTGGCGCAGTAATTTTTCCGAGTTTTATAGCCGATAATTTTTCCGGATGAGCGAAAATCTTTAGATTGCTGTAAGCCGATTCATTATTTTGCATAAATTTATGAAATCTCCTGAAAATTTATTATATTATGTGATCGTATAAAATTTATTAAAAATGTATTTTTGATTGTCTTTTGGTTGGTAGTAATTAAGTTAATTCAGAAAGTCTTTTAACGATACCATCGAGCGTTTTTTGCATTATGATTTCATAAGTTAAAGTTTCAAGTATTTTTTTACGCCCGCAAGATATTACCGATTCTCTTTCTCTTGCATTTTCAAGGTAGTAATCAACTTTTTTATATAAATCTTTTTTATTTTTAAATAAAATAATTTCTTTTCCCGGAATTAAATAATTTCTTGCACTGCACCAGTCTTCACCTTGCGGAATGTCGTTTCCCATGTAGAGGCATTCGCTTAAAAGTGATTCAGCTACGCGCGGATGCAGTGTGACATTAGGAGTTAGGCCTATTGAAATTTTTGATGCGTTTAATATTTTAGACATTATCTCACCATTCGGCGCTACGCCCATCGCGTAATTTTTTAATATTGGATGAGACGGCCAAGCACGCCCCCATAGTTTAATATTGTATCTTTTTTCGTGAAGCCATAAAATTGCAGTATCTTTATAAATGCAGGTTATGACATCTCCCCAGAATCTAAAGACGAGTTTATTTATTTCTTCAATTTGAGAAACGATTTTTGTGCGATCCATGAAATACTCTTTAAAAAGTTTAAAAGTTTCATCATGGTAATAATGTTTTTTTTCATTATAGATGGAATCGAAGATAATATTATAAATCTCGGTATATATTGTTTTAATTTTTTTTACGAATTCCAGGTCTGGCATATTTTTATAACCGTCAAAAACGTTTTTGTTAAGGGCTTCCATAGCATTGCCGGAATTGGATATTATGCAAATATCACATGAAAATTGCCTGTTTTCTTCTTCGCTTAATTGATATTTTCTATAAATATAAGAATTAGCCGGAACCGGCCCAGGCATAAGTTGCTCTTTAGGATATCCGATTTTTTTAAATGATTGATGACTATAATAAAGAGATAAAATTAAGTCAAGATTGGTGATCTTCGCCGCTGAATTTTTATCGAATAAGTGAGGCATGTGATCCATTATCCAGCAGATAAACACTAATTCTTTTGGTATAACTGGCCATGCCCACCTGAAATGATCGATAACCAAAATAATATCAGGTTTAAAATTGAATAAGTAATTTACAGTTTCGTAAACATTTGAACCGCAAATTTGACAAAAAGAATCTTTTTCGCAAAAAATTTCAGATTCGAATCCCATTTTTTTAAAAGCTTCATGGCAGTCTCTAATGTAATATTGAAGTGCGGTGGTCCACTTTGAAACCATCAAACCTATTCGAGCCGATTTATTTTTGATTTTCTCAATAATTTTTTCAGTGGTAAGTTTTGAATAATATTCGTTTATTTTTCGTATTAATTCTTGATGGTGTTTTTCTTTTTTTTCAAAAATAGGCATTAAAGTTTTTTGGTATTTTTCAGCTTTTTCGGGTGTTTGAGCGATAAGTAAACCATTTATTACAACTTCAGGTTTCAAAAGATGTTTTTCAATATCTTCGGCTCCGAATATAAAAACAGCGCGATTCAAACTGATGCATTGACTTAAATCGACAATTTGAAGAAATGAAGAAAATTCTTCAAATGATTGATAGTAAAGACAGCAGGGAGTTAAAAAAGAATAATTATTTTCATAATGAGTTTTGTTTATGATATTTACGATGTATTCCGTGTCGTAAACATCACATAGGATATTTCTTTGACCTGGCATTATACCGGCCTCAACATCTTTTGCAATATATAATTTTAAAGTAGGAATCAATTCAAATCGTTTTATTGATTTGTCATATTTTATGTAACCGGCATATCCTGAATTTAACATTGGCATTATTAAATTTATTAAATTATTAAAATCTGGAAAATTTTTTCGCTGTATGTGTTCATAGTTCCTTAATAAAGAGATGTTATCGTTATAAGCCGCTTCGAATTTTTTTTGATACGGAGTGAAATAAAGGTTAATGATAATTTCATAAATATCCGAACAACGATAACCGCGATTATGGCAGTCGATTAGAAGCATAAGCGCTTCAAAAGCAAACCCTTTATCATTAGAAATTTTAGCGATATCATAAATTGAAGGTATATAATCAGCAATAAGATTATCATCGTTAATTTTGTTCATGAAAATAACAAGAGAAGAAATGTAAGATTTGTTATAATTGGATGCATGGATATCTTCGATAATTTTATTAAATTCAGTCACAATGTTCTCCAAAATTTTACTGCTTATTAGCTGCAATTATGATATTCCTGACGCCATTAGGCATTGAAAAGGATGATTCGATCGCGTCACAAATATAGTTAAGATCGGAGTCATTGATCGAAAAAACGGGAGTGTCTGGAATTATCTTTGTAACTATAAAATTATTATCGCTTAATACTTTTAAAATGTTGGCCAGTTGATGTTCATATTCAACGAAATCTATGGTTAATGATTCGTTAATTATCGCGCTGGTATTAAAATGATACCTTGTAGTTTGAATTTTATTATTTTTATCGTAATTATAATTAATCGAGTAATCAAAATTATCATTTTTAACATTTTTATTGTGAACGGTTTCAAATTCGACGGGAGTAATGAGATTGAAAATTAAATGGCCGTTGTTGTGCAATAAATCAAAAAAATTTTTAATTGAAATTAATAAGTTTGGGGGGCTTAAATATGATAGGATATTTAACGCTGAAATTAAATTATATTTTTCTTTAATGTCATTTAAAACCGTTATATCGTTTTTAATAAATTTTAATGAAGGTTTTACGCTCGTCATAAGGTTGGAGTCTTTTGCATTTGAATGCAAAGGATTTTTAGCGATACTGCTTCTGTTTTCGATAGCTTTTTTGAACAAGGCCAGTTTATTTCTTGCTACCATGAGCATATTATCAGAAAAATCCATGCCTGTAACGCTATAACCGATGTTAGCCATATAAAAGCAAAGGTCGCCCGTTCCGCATCCTATATCGAGGTATTTATTTCCTGATATGCCTAATTGTCCGACGTATTTTTCGAATAATTGATATTCTTCATTGCATAAAGGTGAAGGTTTATCGAAAATAGTATCGCTGTAAGGCGCCAGCAATTGAAAACCATCAAAATTATTTATTGAATTAAAGTTCAATTTAATTATTCTCCTTTAATATTGAAAATACTTTGTCGTTATTTAAATTAGAAAATATACTTTCGATATTAAAATTAATTTCATTAAAACTTTCTTTGAGAGTATTTATTATACTTTTACTTTCTTCAATGCTTATTGAATAGCTTTTTAGATTTTGCGGCTTGACTTCGTTTATTAAATCATCTTTCTTTTGAACGGCTGTTTTTGAATCGCTAGATGATTTAGCATTTTTAATATCTTCGCTTTTACGCCAGCCCGGATTGTTTTCAATGATTGCATTATTAATTTTCATTTTAAGCCCCCCAACAAGATTTTTTTATTAAACCAACAATTTAAAATTAGTGTGATAATTATTGTTTGAATTATATTTTCTGCCGATTTCTTTAGTTGCCTTTAAATTGTTAATTTTATTTTTAAACCCGTTAATGCTTTGATTAATAATTTTGTTAATATTATCATCATTACTTTTAATTTGGCTTATGAGGTTTTTAACATTTATTTTAACGGCGGATATTTCTTTGGTAATTGAAGAGTATTTAATTTTTAAATCATCAAATTTTTCACTTGAAATGCCTTCCTGTTTGTATAATTGTTTGAACATTTCATTAATTTCGTTAATTAAATTTTGAGCTGTCAAAAGGAGCGTATCGCGTTCCTCTATAAAAACCGCCGTGTTTTTAAAGTCATCCGTTTGTAAAACAGAAAAAATCTTTAAAGTCGTCTCTAAAGATTTAGAATAAACATTTGCTAATTTATCATGCTTATTTTTTATTATTTTTAATATTTCCTCGCTTAGCATGCAAGATCCAGCCTTTCATTTCCGCACTGATTGTTTGCGCCAGGCGTCTGTAATTGAGGCGCTTTTACTGAATTACCGGCAGGAACCGCCGGATTTTGTACGACCGATGTTTGTTTGTTAGCAATTGCATACCAGCTTTCACGGAGCATGACCAGCAACTTAATGACGTGTTCAAGTTTGGATGTATCGTTGTTAGTGTTGGCGTCCATAAGGTAGGTGTACATAAAATCATATAATTTATCGAGATTTGAAGCGATCTCGCCGCCTTTGTCGAAATTTAATGAAATTCTTAATTCGTTAATTATTTTTTCAGTTTTAATAATATTTACGGTTTTTTTCTCGATATTGTTTTCTTTAATTCCGGTTAATGCGAAATTAGCGAATTTTATAGCTCCATCGTATAACATGCACACAAGCTGGATGGGTGACGCGGTTTTAACCTGAGTTTCAAGATATTTATTTTGCTGCTGAAGATTCAAATTAGATGACATATCCACCCCTCGCTTCTATTTAATCTTTATTATATTTTTAACCAAGTTGAGCTAATTGCTGTGATAAAGCTTCGCCCTGGCGTTTCATCTGGCCTATCATTACTTCCATTGCGTTGAATTTTTCGTATAATCCCGTTTCGAGAGTTTTCATGCGCGAGTTCCAATCACGAATACTGGTGGAAACTCTCTGTAATTCTTTATTCGTTACTTCGATAACCTTATTCATAGTGCCGTCGACTTTAGTAAGCGATTCAAGATAATTACTGAAATTATGGGCAATGCCGTCTGTATAGTTGTTTCCGGAATTGGAATCGTAGGCGAATAGTTTTCGCACTGCGGACGGATTTGATGATAAAACGCTTTCCAATCTGGCAGTGTCTATTTCAAGTTTTCCTATGTAATCGTCGGTAAATACCATGCCAAGCGCTCCGGTCGTGATGCCTATATCGGAAAGGCCTCTTAAGTTGGTTCCGTTATTAACGTATTTGTTAACCGATTTTTTTAAGCCGTCGAGTATGTCGCGCAGGCTGCTGTCTTTGTAAAGCGGGCCTTCTTCATCTTTTAATTGCTTATCAATTTCGGTTAATATTTCGTTGTAGGATTCTACAAATTTTTCAATGTTTTCTTTAGCTACGTTGGCATCGTTGGAAATACTCAATGAAATCGAAGAGCTGGATATAGAATTTAAAGTGAAGCTGACGTCTTTAAATTTATCCGTTATAGTGTTGGTGTTGCTTTGATACGTGATTCCATTAATCTTATATTCAGCGTTAGAGCCTATTATCTGATTGGTTTCAGTTGAATTTAAATTCAGAACTTGAGTAAGATTGCCGCTGACATCGCTTAAAGAAATATTAGGGTCGCTGTTGGCCGTAGGCTTTATATAAAATTTTCCGGAATTAGAATCGTAACTTGCGGTAACGCCTAATTCAGGGTCATTATTGATCGAATCTATGAAATTTTGCAGAGAGTCTCCGGCCTGGTACTGTATTTCTTTGGAAACATTGCCATGAGTCACTCTTAGAACGGCCGGACCGGCTAAGAGAGTATTCAAATTAGCGTTGCCTATTAAATTGTCGGTTACATTAATTGAATTTGGCAATGAAGAAATTGAAGAGCCGCTCTTTAAGCCTGTAAGGCCTGCTAATTCTAAAAAATTTGAACCGCCCGTTACTTCTTCGATTTTTATGAATGAAGCGCCGGTGTTTTTAGAACTAATTTTAATTTTATCCGTCGCGGGATCGAAATTTGCATTGACACCGGCGTTTGAAGCATTTATTCTGTCAAGAACATCTTTAATCGAATCTGAATCGGTAACGCTGATCTCTACGCCGTTAATTTTAATTTTACCGGCGACAAACGTTCTGTCAAAATTAATTTCGGATATTTTACTTAGAGAATCGACTGCGCCAAGATGACCTATTGAATTAATTTTAGTTGAACCTGAGCTTGTATCTTGAAAAGCTTCGCTGAGGCCGATTTTGCTTAAAAAATCGGAACCGTCGGAAGGCGAGCCTAAGATAATCGAGTTTTTATTGCCGGAAACGGCGTTTTCGAGAACTAACTTATCGCTTGTTGAATCGTAAGAAGCCTTAACTCCCGTTATCCCGGTCTGGACATTTATTCTGCCAATAATGTCATTTATGGAATCGGCAGCCGGATCGACAAAAAAGCTGAAGTTATTAATGGAGAAACTTCCGCCTGTTATATTTTTTTTAATTGAATCGGATATTTTAGCGTTAATATCGGCATTTCCGCCGACTGTGCCGCGGGAGGCCGCGGTTGTTGCCGTAGCTATTTTAGAAACGCTGTCTATCAAATAGTTTCCGTCACCCGCGGCCGGACCGTTGATTGAAGCGCTTACGGAGGTTGAATTCGAAGAATTTATTTTTTTAGTAGCAAAAGGCGTTTCGTAGGTAAGGTCTTTCATAATCGATTTTAATTCGATTAATTTAAAATTTATATCCTGCATTATAGGGAGCTTTGAATTGATCGTAGCCTGCTCGTTTTGAAGATTGAGCATCGGTTTTTTTTCGACTTCCATCAATTTTTTAACTATATCTTCAGTATCGATGCCTGAAGCAAGCCCGGAAATGTTAAAAACTGCCATATTCATCGCCCCCTTATCGTTTATTTATGCTTTTTCGTCAACTATCATGCCTACGGCGCCCTCTACCGCATCTAAAAATCGGCGCATAGATTCAGATGGTATTTTTTTAACTATCTCATTAGTATTATTATCGACAATATCGATATAATTTTTACCGGTATCTGAATTATATACGAACTTGATGCTTTTGTCAAATATTAAAACTAACTGATTAGCCTTTTCTACGAATTCAGAAATTTTTTTAGGATCAACGGGCTGGTTTTGTTCAACCTGATGATTTTCTATTTTGCCTTTATCGGACTGAATTTTCGGCCCGTCAATTTTCTCAATGTTAACGCTCTTATCAATGGCCTTAACAATTATGTCTGAAGGTACTCCGCCGTTTTGATTATTAAGGCTGTTAATCATATTCATACCAAACACCTCTTTTAAATGGCTCATAAGCTCTGGTTAAAAAGGGACAGGCGCCCGCCTGCCCCTTTTTTAGTTAATGGTTTATGCCGTTAGCACTTTATTGTTTATTATCTTAACAACTGCATTATGCTTTGAGGTTTCTGGTTTGCCTGAGCTAACATTGAAGTGCCTGCCTGCATGAGTATCTGCTGTCTTACGAAAGCCGTCATTTCAAGAGATACGTCGGCGTCTCTGATGCGCGATTCTGCGGCCGTTATGTTTTCACGCTGTATCTGCAGGGTCTTGTCGGTATAATCGAGCCTGTTCATTACAGCGCCCATCGTAGCTCTGCTTGCGGCCACATCGGTAATAGCCTTCTGTACGACTTTTAAAGAAAGAGTGGCGTTTGCTGCAGTATCTACTTTAATATCGCTCAAAGAAGCGAATTTTGAAGATGCGCCATTTCCGAGGTTGGTTGCATCTACAGATGCAATCGTGTAACTTAAACTCTGCTGATAGTTAGCGCCGGTTTGTAAATTAAGCTTGTTCGACGTGGTAAATGTAAGCTGCGCGCCATCACCGGCAGATGCAAGGCGGCCACCAGACTGATCAACAGCGCTTGCTGCCACTGTAGCAGTAGCGCCAAGTGTAACATTATTCAATATAAGTCCGCCATATGCGCCGTTGAAGAGTTCCACACCAATTTTAACGCCGTATGCTTTAGAACCGGTATTAGTCATTTCAAAAACCGTACCACCTTCAGCCGATTTGACTTCCATTGACAGACCGTCAATTTTGGCGGTGGCATTGGCACCGGCAGTAACTATAACCGTAGCAGTACCTGCACTTGCGCCAAGTATATTACTCCATACAGCGCCTGTGCCGCCAAGCGTTATTGTGTTAGACTTTCCGGTAACTGTATTAACGGAACCAATAGCAAGATATCCCATGGTACTAACGCCAGCAGCCTGTTGCTGAGCGGTTAAAGACGTTTTAGCTATATTTTCGGCATCTGAATCAATTTTACCGGATACAAGAGAAACAATTAACCCATTTACACCCTTTGTAGTAGTGGCGACTACACCGGTTTTGCTATTTTGTTCATTGATCTTACCAACAACCGTTTCTACAGTATCAGTAGTTAAAACGCCTATTTCAACACCATTTACTGATATCGTAGTATTGGCCGCAGTAACGGCACCGCCGGCAGCTACAGCAAGAGCTGCCTGAACAGTAGCTGCATTACCGGCGGTAACAAGAGAAAAAGCCAGATTGGTGGCATCCTGAACGGAACCTGGAGCGTTAAGCACTTTTATAGAGCCGGTGCTTTTAACAGTTCCTGTTACAGTGTTAGTCTGAACGTTTAAGTTTCCGTTCAAAAGCTTAAGCGTGTTATATTCAGTATCTCTGGAGATGGTGTTGATCTGTCCAACCAACTGATCTATTTCGCTTTTTATCGTTTCGCGGTCACTGGCGGTGAGGGTCTGGTTAGAAGCGCGAACCGCGAGTTCTTCCATACGAGAAAGCATTTTGCCGACCTGATTGAGCGCTCCTTCAGCGATTTTGAAAAGCGCGATGCCGTCCTGCGTATTTTGAATAGCGGTAGTTAAACCCTGACGCTGAGCGAACATTTTTTCCACTATGGCAAGGCCTGAAGCGTCATCGGCAGATGAGTTGATCCTGAGACCGGACGACAAACGCTCGAGCGTTTTGTCCATTGAAAGGTTGGTTTGATAAAGATTTCTTTGAGCGTTAACCGCTGCGATATTAGTGTTTAAATACATAAAAACCCCTCCTTGAAATTTTACTTAATGGCTTCCTTGCCATTAATTACCTCTACACTTATGTTATCGCACAACTATAAAAAATATAAAACTTTGTTTAGGTTGATTAAAGGTTATTGAATTGATTTATAGTTTGTTTTCTTTCTTTTTTGAGTGTTTTTAACTAAATGGTAATGAATGAAAATTATTTGATTTCGTTAAATAAAAAAAGCTCTATAAAAGAGCTTTTAATGTTTTTATCGAGTGTCTTGTAATGTATATTGTTATCTTAGTAACTGAAGCACATTTTGCGGCCGCTGGTTTGCCTGCGAAAGCATGGCAGTCGCGGTTTGAGCAAGTATTTGATTACGCGTGTAAAAAGTCATTTCTAAAGCCATGTCGGCGTCTCTGATCTTAGATTCAGCCGATGCCATATTTTCACGCTGAATTCTAATCGTTTTTTCGGTATAATCAAGTCTATTCAGAGTTGCGCCGAGCGCAGCTCTTACGTTTGTGACGTCAACTATGGCTTTTTGTATTACTTTAAGCGACAGGTTGGCGTCTTCTAATGTGATAACGTTTACTTGTTTCAGCGAAGATAGTTTAGAAGATGCGCCGACTCCTATTACTTCGGCGGATACCGATTGCAGACTGTATGCTATTGATTGGTTATAGTTAGCGCCAAGCTGAAGCCCGACTTTTTTCTTGTCGTCAGTAGATAAACTGGCGGTATCATTGGTTGAAGTTACATAAAAAACAGCGGTATTTGTGGCGGATCCGGCTCCGGTAAATACTACTCCGCCATAAGCTTCATTAAACATGCTGGTTCCTATTTTTATTCCATACATTGGCGAGCCTGCGTCGTTCATAGTGAGCACATTGCCGCTTCCGGTCAGCTGAATGCCGTCAATAATACCGGTGGCATTGCTTCCGACCTTGGTATATGTGCTCGGAACGCTTGCGCCGCCGGATGGAGCGAATCCCAATGAAGACCAGATTCCCGTATCGCCGCCTATATTTATAGTGGCGGCGGTCCCGACGAGCGAATAACCGACCGCGCTTCCATTGGGAGTATTAAAACTTCCCGTGCCGTTTATCCCGCGTGCTACGTTTTGAGCGTCGCCGTCGATAATTCCTGACACAAGTCCTAATTGGTTATTTGAAAGTTGTATGGCAATTACATTAGTTTTGCTATTGGCCTGGTTTATTTTTGATATAATGGTGCTGACCGTGTCGGATGAGGCTATTTGTACGTCCACGCCATTTATATTAATGGTATTTTGTATTCCGATGGTTCCGGTAATCGGCGTGGTCGAAGCGCTGGCGACCGCCGGAAGCGCACGCGCCGTGATACTTAATACTAAATTAGACGCCGATTTAACCGTACCGGGGGTATTCAATACTTTCATAGAACCCGGCAAACCGGCCGAAGTAGCGCTGGTATTGACCGTTAAACTTTTTTTAATATCCAGGCCGCCGTCGAGTAATTTTAAAGTGTTATATTCAGTGTTGTTAGATATGACATTTACCTGGTCGATTAACTGTCCGATTTCATTTTGAAGAGTCGTTCTGTCGCTGTCGGTTAGTGTTCTATTGTTAGCTCTTACGACGAGTTCTTCTAATCTTGAAAGTATACGGCCTACCTGGTCGAGCGCACCGTCGGCTATTTTAAATAAAGAAGTGCCGTCCTGTGTATTCTGGATGGCGCTTGTTAAACCTACACCCTGCGCTTTCATTTTTTCGGCCATTGCAAGTCCTGAAGCATCGTCGGCCCCTGTATTGATTCTTAGCCCCGACGACAATCTTTCAAGCGATCTGTCAAGGTCTATGTTGTTGTTAAACAACTGCCTTTGTGTGTTCATGGCTGGAATGTTAGTGTTAACAAACATAGTGTCTCCTCCATTTATTTTTTATAAAGCTATCACTATACATATCGAAAGATTTTAGTAGTAATTTATACCTTAGTTGAAAATAATTAAAAAAATATATAATAAATGAAAAAATACGGATAAATCTTAGTTTATCCGTATTTTTAAAGATATATATGGAATTATTTATGAAGCATTTACCTTAGCAGCTGTAAAACATTCTGCGGCCGCTGGTTCGCTTGCGCCAGCATCGCTGTCGCGGTTTGAGACAGAATCTGGTTTCTGGTGTAATAAGTCATTTCTAAAGCCATGTCGGCATCCCTTATTCGCGATTCGGCGAAGCTCATGTTTTCGCGTTGTATTCTCAAAGTTTTTTCGGTATAATCGAGCCTGTTTAAAGTAGCGCCGATAGCGGCTCTGATCGTGGTAACATCCGTTATTGACTTTTGAATGACTTTTAAGGATAAATTAGCGTCTTCTAAGGTAATAACATTAACTTGTTTTAACGATGAAAGTTTTGATGATGCGCCGACTCCTATAACATCAGGTGAAACCGATTGAAGGCTGTATGCTATGGATTGGTTATAGTTAGCGCCGAGCTGCAGGCCTATTTTTTTGTTGTCATTGGTTGAAATAGTGGCCATATTGTTGGAGGTTGTGTAATATATAGCGGCACTCATGGAAGCACCGGCGTATTGACCCGTGAATACTGTTCCACCGTATGCTTCGTTGAACATACTCGTTCCTATTTTAATTCCGTACATAGGAGAACCGGCGTCTTCCATCGTCAGAACATTGCCCTGGCCCTGCATTTTGATTCCGTCGAGTATGCCCGCAACATTAGATCCGACTCTGGCATACGTACTTGGAATAGAAGTTCCACTTGAAGCAACGAATCCCAATGAAGACCATATGCCTGTATCTCCACCGATATTTACGGTGGCTGCGGTTCCGACAAGTGTATAACCTACGGCGCTGCCATTGGTCGTGCTTAAAACATTTGCCGTGTTAAAACCTTTGGCTACGTTTTTGGCGTCCTGGTCTATTACGCCGGAAACCAATCCGACCGTCCAGCCGGTTCCCGCAGGTATTTGAATCGCTATAACATTTGTTTTTGAATTAGCCTGGTTAATTTTTGAAAGAACGGTATTAAGAGTATCTGAAGCGGCTACCTGTATATCAACGCCATTTATATTGATCGAGTTTTGAATACCTACTTGTGTGCTAAATGCAACCGCGCCGGCGCTGGCAACCGCCGGCAGAGCGCGTTCGGTTATTGATAAAACTAAATTGCTGGATGTTTTGACCGTGCCGGGAGTGTTTAATACTTTCATTGAACCCGGTATGCCGGGTGTAGCAACGGTTAATGATTTTTTGATATCTAAATTACCGTCAAGTAATTTTAGAGTATTATATTCAGTGTTGTTAGAAATAACTCCTATTTGATCAACGAGCTGGCTGATTTCATCCTGAAGAGTTATGCGGTCGCTGTCAGTTAAAGTTCTGTTATTAGCTCTTACAACCAATTCTTCAAGTCTTGATAAAATTCTGCCTACCTGATCGAGCGCTCCGTCGGCTATCTTAAATAAAGAAGTGCCGTCCTGCGTATTTTGTATCGCGCTCGTTAAACCTACGCCCTGTGCCTTCATTTTTTCAGCCATCGCTAAACCTGAAGCATCGTCAGCGCCGCTGTTTATACGCAATCCGGACGATAAGCGTTCTAAAGATTTATCGAGGCTTAAGTTGTTGGCGTATAACTGTCTTTGTGCATTAAACGCCGGTATGTTCGTGTTGACATACATAAAATCGCCCCCTTCAATTTTTGCCTCTAATATTTTTAACTTTCCACTATAAATATCGTAATTTTTGAGTCTAACTTTATAGCTTATTGGAAAAAAAATTAAAATAAATAAAAAAAACAGGGATTTAAAGCATAAATTGCTATAAAATCCCTGTTTAAATGAAAATGTATTATTTAATATTATGATAGTTAAGTCTTATATGTTTCTATGTCTGTATGATCAATGAGTGCGTTATTCAATTAAAATCTTTTAACATATTCTTCAAATGGAATATAAGGTATTTTTAATATACTCGTTCCGGTGTTGATAATATTGGTTATTTTTCTTCCTAAAATTACATTTTCAAGAGTTCTGGCGTAAATTGAAAGAGGCTCGTCGGTATATACGCTGTCTCCCTTGCAATTTATAATTTTTTTAAGACCGTATTTGCTCAAGTATTTTTCAATTTTTTCTTTGTTGTCGACTTTTTCCCCGAAGCCTATTATAGATTCATTAACCGAGTTATCAGCGTACATTTTATCTCCGGTATATGAAAAATCCACTCCCATTATAGCGACTTCTTTGAATCCCATTTCATGAGCGAACATAATCATCGTGCTTCCGCAATTGCTGAAAGGTATTATGAAAGGAAGGCTGGAATATTCTTTAATAAGCGCCAGAAGCCAGAAACTATATCTGCTTATAGGTGACGGGAAGTAAAAAAATATTTTATTTTTCCATGCTTTAACGGCTTCGTAATGCGTATGGACGCTTGCGAATAAAGCTGTATGAGTTCCGTGATAATCGTGGAAAAATCTTGACAGATTGCACGGGTCTATCGTCAGTATAGCGTCCGGTTCTATTCCGGCTTTATACAGCGGCATAAGCGATGCGTCAACGCCAAAAATAATATATTTATCCCTGTATTTTTTTAAAAGTTCCATATTTTCCTGTAACGAAGGGCCGGCGCCGCATACGACGCAGTATTTATTTTTAAATTCTTCTTTTTTATCGGTCCAATCGCTGATCGTTTTTTCGTTGCAGAACCTTTCGATGTTTTTAAACATGCTTCTGGCTATTTGCGCCTTGAAGTAATTCATGGTTAATTCGTTCATTTTAGCTACCTGTTCATCCGCGCATTCCATTGTTATATTGGCATATTCAAAAATATTGCGTTTGCTGCTTAAATCACGTTTCATTATTTCGTCAAAGGGCAGCCAGCTTACATTGTAAAGTATTGAATTACGGGAGCAATTGAAAGTCGTTTCTGAAGATTCCATTACGATCATTCTAAAAAAATCTTCCGAGGAGTAAAATAATTCACGATAAGTTCTGGTTTTATCTAAAAAAATATCTTCAGGAGTTACGATATCTCCTGTAAAATTAATAGATTTGTATAAAACATCCGAACAATATATTTTTTCCGAAGACTCAAAACAAAAATCAGCGCCTAAAAGATAAATAGTCCTGAATTTCATGCAGCGCGCAAAAATATATGCCATTACCAGACTACTGGGCTTTTTTAAGATTTTAGGAATTTGCGGAGTCAGTTGGACGAAGTTATTAAGAACGGTTTCGTCTTCAAACGGCGCGTAAAAATAAATTTCAGATTTTAATTTGGCGAAAAGTTCGGGCGGCTGAAAAACATTAGCTATGATTTTAAGGTCTTTTGTAGGAAAGCCGGAAAATAAGTCCAGGACTTGATTGCCGGTATTTTGAGTAAATACGAAATTAGGTTTGATCCCGTTTTTTAAAAGAGGATTCAGCGCGGAATCGGTGCAGACTATTATAAGTTTTTGCCGGTGTTTTTTTATATTTTCGATATCCATATCCAGCGTCGGGCCGGCGCCTACAAGAAGGCATTCCTGGTTTTGCCATTTAGGATCTTTATAAAGCATATCCACGTTTTTGCATTTTTTTATTAAAGCTGAATTATCGCAGTAATTCTGCATCCAGGCGTTTTTATTCGCCTCGATTTCAGCTTTATTCATCTCATATATTTCTTTTTTATAATGGTATTTACTTTCGGGCTTAACCTCATGTACGGCTACGAATTCTTCCATTAAATATAAACACCGCCTTATTTAGTTTATTTACTATCAGTCATTTGCGCCGTCTTTATTGACGGTATGCCTTAATTTCCATTCCCCGTTGATTTTTGTCCATAGATGCGGCGAGCGGAATTCATTGCATAATTCAAAAAACCTTTCCGGCTTTAGATCTATATAACTCATTACTTCGTGAAAGTAGCGGTCGGGAAATTCGCCGTCAAAACGCTTTACCAGCGCGGATCCCTCTTCTCTGGTTATATGCCTGTTGCGTATTTCCTGCGAGGCGTCATAAGTGGCACGGCCTATGCCGAATTTTATAAAAGTGGTGTAGTAATGCAGATCGTCGATTTTATCGTCGATACTGTTATATTTACTGTAAGTGCCCTGAGTGCGGAAGGGACGCGCTTGAAATCCGGTATTTTCGACGGCATAATAATATACTTCCTGCGGCGTCCATTTAACGTAATAACCGAGATAATGTACCTCTATCTTCGAATTTTCGAGTTCTTCGGCAGAAGCTGGCAAAAAAGACATCAAATCGCAAAGATCGATATTATGTTTTTCATTTAGTTCCTTTATCGAAACTCCTCCGAGATAAACTTCGTCGAGATTTTTCATTGTGTAATAGGACCTGTCGCGAAGCGAAGATGAATTATCCGCCATGGGGTTACCGTATTCGGCTTCGTTCTCTCCGTAAAATATCAAAGGAATACCGTATTTGGCGGCGATTTTCGGCGCAAGATTTTTCTGGCCTAAAATAAAAGTTTGAAAAGGATGAAGCAAATTTTCTATCGAAAATTTAGTTAATAATTTCATGATCCGGCCGTTCTGTTTAAACGAAATATTATCGAAACCGCCTATTTCAACCCAATTTTTAAAATTTTTATATCCGTAATCGGTATAAAGCAATGGCGGCCAGGTTACGGTCAAAGGATGCATTCCGTATTTGTATTTTAATAAATGTGCGGCGTAAGCGCTGTCTTTTCCGCCGCTTCCCGGCACTACGCAATCGTAATAACCGTCTTTGCGGCGGTAACGGTCAAGAAGTTTTAAAAGTTCGTCTTCGCGGTTGTTCCAATCGATTTTTTCCTTGGTTTCCGCGGCGCGGCAGGCGTCACAAATTCCTTCAGAATCGATATTCATAGAACGGTGTTTTTTATTTTTGTCGTGTTTGAATTCTACGGAAGAGGCCGGCCTCTGATTCGACATTACGCATTTCTTACAAAAAATTACTGTTTCGGGAAGGCCGTATTTTACTTCGAGCTTATCTTTAATATCCTTCATTTATCCCTCCGGTATTAATGGCTGTATTAGCCAGTTGCTTATAAATGTTCAGGCCGTGTATGCCGCTTTTTTCAGGATGAAATTGACAGGCGAAAACGTTTTTGGCGAATATGCCTGAACAATAATCTATGCCTTCGTAGTTAGTTACGGTATAAATCAGATTTTTATCTTCGGGAACGCAGCAAAATGAATGCACGAAATACATATATTCGCCGGTTCGGGTATTTATTAGAGGCGAACCGGATTCGCGCCACGAATTTTGGCGTCCTTCAGGCGGATATATTGAGTTCCAGCCTACTTGCGGCACTTTATAATTTCCGGATTTTAAAGAGGTGAATTTTTTTACGCTCCCTTTAAATATTCCAATTCCTTTGTGGACGCCAAATTCTTCACTTTCACTCATTAAAAGCTGCATTCCAAGGCAAATTCCAATAAAAGGCCTTCCCGATGCTATAAAATCACGAATCGGCGATATCAGGTCAAATTTATTAAGGCTGGCCATTGCATCGCAAAAAGCTCCCACTCCGGGTAAAATAGCCGCATCGGCACTTAAAAGAGATTTTTTATCCGAAGTGACGAAGTAATTCAGTCCGGCATATTCGCAGGCGCGTTCTACGCTGAAAAGGTTGCCCATTTCATAGTCTATAATAGCTATTTTTGTCATATTAAATAGTTCCGCCTTTTATGGAGGCATCGTGCCTGCACATAATTGAATTAGCGTAAAGCGAAGACTTTATTTCATACAGGCTTGAAGGTTTAATCATATTGAAGGTTTTGCGGTTTTTTATAAATTCGAGGTTGCCTTCGTTATTTTTTTCTATTGAAAAATCGCTTGAAGTTATATAGCCGTAATGTAATATAGAGGCTGCGGCTGCCGCATCGGCTCCGCCTTTTTTTACTACATCGACTATATCTTCAGGTTTTCCGGGACCGCCGGAAGCTATTACCGGAATGGAAACCGCTTCAGCCACCATTTTAATAAGTTCGATATCATATCCCGAGCCGGTCCCTTCACGATCTACTGAAGTTAGAAGTATTTCTCCCGCGCCGAGTTCTTCCGCTTTTTTTGCCCAGCCGAGAACTTCGATGCCGGTGCATTCACGGCCGTTATCCGTATAGGCGTAATACTTTCCGTCATCGCTTTTTATAGCTTCGATAGTAATGACAATGGTTGAAGAACCGAATTTAAGAGAGGCTTCTTTAATAAGAGCGGGATTTTTAACCGCCGCGGTATTAATAGCCACCTTGTCGGCACCGCACCTTAATACTTCTTTAATGTCGTTTATTGTTCTCAGCCCGCCGCCGACGGTGAGCGGAATAAAGATTTCGCGAGCTGATTTTGAAATAATTTCATGGAGGCTGTTTCTATTGTACAGGCTGGCGACTACGTCTATATAAATGAGCTCGTCAGCGCCGTTTTCATAGTAGTAACGGGCGAATTTTTCAGGATTGCCAAGAACCCGAAGTCCTTCAAGATGAATTCCTTTAACTAAGTTAGGGCCTTTTATGTCCAGTCTTGGTATTATTCTTATATTTTTAGCCATTATCTTTTCCTTGTTAGATGATGGTATTGTTAATTGTTATCCATCATGTATAATTTCAAAAGTTCGAGGTCGTAAGGCGTGTCTATATCTATAGATCTTTTAGCGGGCATTATATAGCCTGCCGTTGAATTTGTAATAAAATCTTTTTCACGAAGCAGCGCGCTGATTTTAGCCACGTAAACAGCTCCGTTTAAAACGTAAAAATCAGGAAGGTCCTGACGGCGGTCTGCTTTTTCATTGTGAAGTTTTTCAATTGCGCCGTCTTTTTTTAATTTAAACATTAAGTAAGGGTGATCGTTTATATCTTTTAAACTTACGCATGAATCGAACTCCCCATCGAGGCATTTTGTAATGCATCCATCTATGTCCTCGACGGTTCTGAGCGGTGAAGTCGGCTGCAGCAAAACTACGTAGTCAAATCCGGTGATGGTTTTTACGGCGTGAAGTACGGGTTCGATCCCCGGTGTTTCGTCAAGCGATAGTTCCGCCGGTCTTATAAAAGGAACTTCACAAAGATATTTTTTAGCGGTTTTAATAATTTCGTTATCTTCAGACGACAGTATTAGTTTATCTATATATTTCGATTTTTTGGCTTCTTCAATAGTCCAGGCTATAAGAGGTTTTCCTTTGATTTCTATTAAATTTTTGCGGGGAATGCCTTTAGAGCCGCCTCTTGCCGGAATTAAACCTAATATTTTTTTATTTTTATACATCAGCTTCACCTTTAAACAATTTCGAAATCAGCTTTGTCTGAATCCTCTGAAATCTGAATTACGTTCAATATAAAGTTTGCGGCATGAATTCAGATAATTAAGTTTTTGATGGTTAAAAAAATTATTAATCAGGGTTACATTTGCCTCGTGCAAGGCTCTGTAATACTGGTCATCGGTTAGTTTAGTAAAATTAACGCTCATCAGATCTGAATTAGTATGTTTATTTTCATAAAAATCTTCGGCGTCTTTAATAAGCCCTTTTTCTATAGCGTAATAGTATAGCGGAGAGCCGGGGTATGGAGTTACTGGCCTGATGGTTCTGAATTGAGAATGATCATCGTATTTTAATAAAAAATCAACGCCTTTTTTTAATGTTTCAGATGTTTCGCCTATATTTCCGAAAATAATATTATAACCAGGTGAAATTTCTTCGGCTAAAGTGGCTTCAATTCCTTTGATTATCTGACTGCATGTGAGATTTTTGTTCATTACCTCGAGAATTTCGTCGTCAAAACATTCGATGCCGTAATTAATAAAAACACAGCCGGCTTTTTTCATGATTTTTAGAACTTCCGGAGCCGCAAAATTAAGCCTTCCATTGCAGTCCCATTTAATATTTAGTCCGGCTTCTATGAAAGATTCGCACAGGCTTATAGTTCTTTGCTGGTTAACCATTAAAAGTTCGTCGGCAAAAGCGATATAAGATATATTATAATTCTTCTTTAAAATTTTAATTTCTTCTATAAGTCCTTCGTTTGAACGGATTCTTATGCCTTTATCCATGCGGTAACAAAAATTGCATTTAAACGGGCATCCCCTCGATGAAAGAACAGGAAAGCACCTTTCACTGTTTTTAATATGCGGCATTCTTAAAAGCGAGTAATAATCCATGTGGAACAAATCCCATGCGGGAAAAGGTATGGTATCGATATCTTTTATTAATTCCTGGCGGGGGTTAATAATACATTCGCCTTTATGCATATATGCGATTCCATTAATTTTAGATAGATCGCTTTTAGATTCAATAGCGTTTAAAAGATTAAGCGCGCTTGTTTCGCCTTCGCCTATGACTATGGCATCGGCGCCGGTTTTTTTAAAGAAAAATTCCGGCTCCGGAGCGGGGCCGTGGCCGCCGATTATATAAAACGGCCTGTTTTTAGACTCGTTAATGGCCTTTGAAATTTTTATGAGTTTTCTGTATTGATAGTAGCCGCCGATAGCGCTTACGCCTACCGCGTCGAATATATTTTCGTCTAAGTATTTTCTGAGATCTTCCTCGCTATAGTGATAAACGTCCTGGCTGTATATTACGACGCTATGACCGGCGTTTTTCATAACTGCGGCGATGTAGGCGAGTCCTATGGGAAACCAGTGTATATAAGAATCGTTGTCGTACACTATAAGTAATATCCTCATGAAATTACACCTTTACTTTATTATTTATTAAAATGGAAATAAATTATTTTTTGAAATTAATGAATCTATGTCATAAAAGGACTTTTCTGTTTTTAATTTTTGTTTAATGATCATTTTTTTGATAATTTCAATAATATTGCGGGCAGTATCCTTTTTTTCATAAATATTTTTAATCCGTGAAAGCATTTTTTGAAATTTTATTGAATATAACTCGTTAAAGGCTTTAATGATCTCATTTGAATGCGCGGCGCAATCTATGACGCTCGACGAACGGAGCCGTCCCTGCTGCCTTGAACCTATATTAATAGTGGCCGTTTTAAAAGAAGGCGCCTCTATAATTCCGCTGGAAGAATTTCCGACGACCGCATCTACGGTATTTAAAAAGGAAAAATATAATTTTTTACCGAGCGAATCAAAGGCTATGGATCTTTTGCTATTTTTAGCAGTAAATTTCTTTATAGCTGAGCGTATTTCTTCGCCGCCGCAATCGGCGTTCGGCATCGTAAAAATAATTTTATATTCATCGAGTGTTTCAAGAGCGCTTAATAGTTCGCTGATTTTTTCCGGCCGTTCTGAACTTGAAAGCGTCTGGGGATGGAAGCATACTAAAATGTTTTTCAGGCCGAATTTAAATCCTATTAATTTTTCAAGTTGATTTTTAGATAGTAGTTTTATTTTTTTAATGTTTTCGACGCCTGGAGCGCCCGTATTATAAACAAATTCAGGATTTTCACCGAGCTGTATTACTCTGCGCCTGTATTCATCTGTAGAAACGAAATGAAGACGGCTCATTTTAGTTATAGAGTGACGGAAAATCTCATCCATTGATCCTATTGTAATTTCTCCCCCGTGAATGTGAGCGATCGGCACATTTTGGATAACAGCAGCTATAGCCATGGACAGAGCTTCAAATCTGTCGCCCAGTATCAGAACTATATCGCTTTTTAATTCGTTCAGAGCGTCTGAAAAACCTATAATGCCAAGAGCTGAAGCCTTAGCGGTTCCGGAAGGCGAATCGGAAGAAAGCAAAATGTCTATTTTTTTATCGACTTTAAATCCGTCAGATTCTATTTCAGTGAGGGTATATCCATGCCTGTGAGAAAGATGAGACCCTGAAGCGATAATTTGGAGCGTAAAATCGTCGCGTTTTTTAACTTCGTTCATCAAGCCTGATAAAATTCCATAATCAGCCCTTGAACTCGTAAATATGCATGTTTTTATTTTATTGCGTTTCATCATATTTCTATCGCTTCATCTTTAATAAAATCTTTTGTTGCGCTACGCCCGATTATTTCATCCCATTTTAATGGGCTTATGCCGTCTCCGGGTCTTTTCAAAGTTAAATTTTCCTCGTTTAAAATATCGCCTTTTTTTATCGCGTTTTTTGCTCTTATGCTTTTTCTGGCCATTACCATATTTTTAATTTCCGACTTTGAAGGCATTTTAACGCCGTCACCGAGAGCTTTTTCTATATTTCGAATTGAATCGACCATGATTTTTAATTCATCAGGAGTCAGGCTGGCTTTGTGATCAGGCCCTGCCAAACTTTTATCGAGGGTGAAATGCTTTTCAATGACGACGGCGCCTAATGTAACCGCGGCTATGGGCACTTCTATACCCGGCGTATGGTCTGAATAGCCGACTTTTACATTAAAAGCCTCTTTAATCGTAAGCATGGCATTTAAATTTACGTCTTCGTAAGGCGTTGGATACTCGGTATTGCAGTGAAGAACTATTATATTTTCTTTGCAGGTGCCGGCATGAGTCAATTCTTTGAGGGCTGTTTCAATTTCAATCATGGATGCCATACCCGTCGATAAAAGAACGGTTTTATTGAGAGCGCCAAGTTTTCTTAAATAAGGAATATTTATAATTTCGCCGGAAGGCACTTTAAATATCTCAATTTTTAATTCGTTTAATAAATCGATGCTGTCGTTATCAAAGGGCGAAGACATAAAAATAATATTATTTTCTTTACAGCATTGAATAATTTTATGATGAGAATCAGCATCGAGCTCCAGTTTTTTAATCATTTCGAACTGAGATTCGTCATGCGAAGTTGTGGAAAGTTGGTAATCTGCTTTAGGAGCGGTTTTAATAACCAAATTTTCCGCCGTAAAAGTTTGAAATTTTATTGCGTTCGCACCCGCTATAGATGCGGCTTTAACCATTTTTTCAGCGGAAATTAAATCGCCGTTATGATTAACTCCCGCTTCGGCTATTATAAAAACTCCGGTTTTAAACATTTTCCCTCGCTATTTTACACGGATTTCCGTAAGCTACAATTTTATCGCCTATATCTTTTACCACGATAGCTCCGGCGCCGATTATAGTTTCACTGCCGATTTTAATATATTGCTTAATACAGGCGCCGCTTCCTATGTGAGAGTTGTCGCCTACTACTACGCCGCCGCTTAAAACCGCTCCTGTAGCTATATGTACGTTATTTCCTATAACGCAGTCATGTTCGATGATCGCTCCTGTATTAATTATGCAGTTATCGCCGATAACCGCGCCCGCATTTATTATGGCTCCGGCGCCAATGAAATTGGCTTTTCCCGTTTTAGACCGCGAAGATACGAACGAAGATACATGAGCGATATCAGGCAGTATTAATTGAGTTTTTTTTATGAAATTAAACGCTTTAATTCTGGCATCCGGGTTTCCAGTGCTCCCGATGGAGATAAAGCAATACTTTATTCCAGCCTGAATATAATCGCCGATATTTTCGTCGCACGCCTCTATTTTATAACCGAGAACGGTTCCGCCGATATTTTCAGCTTTATCTATAATCGCCGTTATTTCATATTCATTTTTAGATTCTATAGCGTCGATTACCGATTTGCAATGACCGCCGCCGCCTATTAATATTATTTTTTTCATAAAACACTACTCGAATTTTTTAAAGGCTGAATATAACTCTTCAATTTGACCTATATCCGTCCATGATTTTTCGGATATCGGATAAACGCCTATTTTTTTATTATCAGTTTTGCATTTAGTTATAAGATCGGTTATGTGAAAAACCTCGTTTTCCGGTATATAATCAAGCGCTTCGGGTTGTATTAAATACATTCCGGTATTTACGATATAATTGAATTCCGGTTTTTCTTTAATTACTTTCATGGTGCCGTTTTCGTTTGTCTCTATCACGCCATAAGGGATTTTGAAATTTTTAAGGGAACCGATTATAGTTATAAAATTTTTGTTGTTATTATGGTATTTATAGATATCTTCGTAATCGGCATTTACGATAATGTCGCAATTATTAACAAAAAAAGGAGTCGATATGTTATAACGCTTGAGCAGAATTAAACTGCCGGCGGTGCCTAATTCGGTTTCTTCTTCCAGATAGGTTATTTCATATTTTTTTTCGATTTCATTGAAGTAGGCTTTTATCATATTTGCCTTATAATTTACTGAAACGTAAAAATTAAAGCAACCGTGGTTTAAATATTTATCGATAATCAATTCAATTATAGGTTTGTTGCCGACCGGAATAAGAGGTTTGGGAAGAATTTTCGTGAATGGATTGAGCCTGGTGCCTTTTCCGCCAGCCATAATTATGACGGGTAAGTCTATTTTATAGGCGGATTGAGTTTTTCCGGCAAAAAAATCGCTCCACCACACTGCACTTAAAAGTTTTCCCGTTTCGTCGATTATCGGTATGCATTCAATCAGGCTTTCTTTCATAATTTTTTTGACTTCATCAGGATCGAACCCCGGTGAAAGAGTTAAAGGATTACGATTCATTACGCACGTAACCGGAGACGACAGCTCGCCGTTTTTAAGTATCCAGCGTCTGATATCGCCGTCCGTGACTACTCCCTGTAATATTAAATTGACGTCTGCCACAAAAATTATTTTTTGAGCCGATTCATCCAATTTTAACATGGCGTCGCGAACGCTATTTTCGGTGGATATTATAAATTTATTGATAATACAGTTTCTATTTATAAGCAAATTAACGGCCAGCCTTTTTTATTATTGTTTCGCATATAAACCGTATCTGTTCCTCTTTCAGGTTAACGCTACACGGAATGTTTATAAGTCTTTTAAAATAATATTCAGCTTTTTTAATAACGCCTTTCGGTTCATTTTTATAAGGTTTTTGAAGATGATTTAACATCCAGAGCGGCCTGGATTCAATGCCGTTTATTCTTAAAAAATCAATCAGCTTTTTATTATTTATTGCGCCAGGTTCGACTATAAGAGAATAAAACCAGTAATTGCTGAAAGAATAATCCGGCTCAGTTATAAACGAAAATCCGTTAACGCCTGAAAGTAATTTTTGATATAGTTTAAAATTTTTTCTTTTAATTTTTATATAATAATCAATTTTTTCAAGCTGTGCGCAGCCTATTGCAGCCTGAATATTGTTAAGCCGGTAATTGTAACCTATGTTATTGTGTACGTAGTTTAAAGCATCGTCTTTAGCCTGCGTTGAAAGATATCTTGCGAAATCTGCATCTTTTTTTTTCCGGCAGGTTAACATTCCGCCGCCGCCCGTAGTGATTATTTTATTTCCGTTGAATGAAAAACAACCAAAATCGCCTATGGTTCCGGTTTTCATGCCTTTGAAATCCCCGGATGAGTAAAATGAGCCGAGTGATTCAGTGGCATCTTCTATTACTTTTAAATTATATTTTTCGGCGATTTTCATAATAGCCGCCATGTCTGCCGGATGACCGAATATATGCACCGGTATTACTGCTTTTATCTGCCTTTCGGTTTTTTTGTTTATCAATTTACCTTTACTAAAAATGCAGTTTTTTTCGATAAAGGAGTTTAATGATTCTGCGCTTAAATTTAAGTAGTTGTCGCAATCTAAGAATACCGGATGAGCTCCAGTGTATTTAACCGCATTTATAGGCGCTATAAAAGTTACGGACGGCACAAAAACTTCTTCTCCGCATTTAACGCCGGCGCAAATAAGCGCCAGGTGAAGAGCGGAAGTGCCATTGGTTACCGCAATGCAAAATGCAGTTTTTAAATACGCTGCAGTTTCAGTTTCAAAGCGTTCTACGTATTTTCCGGCTGAAGAAATCCACTCAGTTTTTATACATTCGCTTACGTATTTTAATTCGTTTCCTTTAAGCGAAGGGACTGATAGCGGAATATTAATATTTTTTTCATTTTTTTTTTTCATAGCTTTAATTTTTTTATAAATTGTATATATCGGCTTTAAAATGTTCAATGTTTTGTTCAAACCATTCGATAGTTTCTTTCAGTCCTTCTTCAAAAGTGCAAAGCGGACGATAATCCAAAAGGGCTTCGGCTTTATTCGTATCGGCAAGCAGCCTTTCCACTTCACTTTTTTCAGGTCTTAATCTTTCTTTTTCGCAAATCACTTTGAAGTTAGCGCCGGTTATTTTTTTTATTAAATTAACGATTTCACCTATACTGTATTCTTTGCCCGATGCTATGTTAATAGTTTCGCCTATTGCTTTATCTGACTCGGCAATTTTAATGAATCCGTCCACCGTATTTTTTACGTAGTTAAAATCGCGTTTTGGCGTAAGTGCTCCAAGTTTGATATTTTTAGCTTTTTTGAGAGCTTGTATTATTACTGTAGGAATAACCGCGCGCATCGATTGCCGCGGACCGAAAGTATTAAACGGCCTGATGATGGAAAGCGGAATATTAAAACTGTTATAAAAACTCATAGCAAGCATATCTGCTCCGATTTTTGAAGCCGAGTACGGCGATTGCGGGCTCAAAGGATGTTTTTCGTCGATGGGAACGTATTGTGCGGTACCATATACTTCAGAAGTAGATGTGTGTATGATTTTTAAAACTTCAAATTCTCTGACGGCCTGCATGATATTAAGGGTTCCGGTTATATTTGTTTGTATGTAGGAATCCGGGGCTATATAGGAGTAAGGAATAGCTATCAGCGCGGCAAGATGAAAAACAATTTCAGATCCCCTGACTATATTTCTTACGAAGTTAGCATCTCTAATATCGCCGGAAACTACCTGGATATTATTAAGTATTTTTTTGTCAAGGCTATCGAGCCATCCCCAGTTATTAAAAGAATTATAAAACGAAAGCGCTTTTACTTCCGCGCCTGACTTGCAGAGTTGATGAGTTAAGTGCGAACCGATAAAACCGTCGGCGCCGGTAATAAGTATTTTTTTCCCTTTTAAAATCATAAACGTTCACTTCTCTCTAAATGTAAAGGCTACAAATTATTTTTTTCCGGTGAATATAATTGAAGATGCCGGGTAAATTATACAGTAATTTTAAATTTTAGTCAACAATTTACGAACAATCTAAGAACATCCGGTTATAAAAAATTAAGATTTTGCAGTAATTGGCAGGTTAATAAGAAATACCAGTTTTTTAATACTGAAAACTGCTTGATATAAACTCGTTGATCCCGTCGTCTTTTTCGTCTTTACGCGGCATATCGAACGGCGTTATGTGCGGGGTTATAAGCATTATCATTTCGGTATCCACTCGCGTTTTAGTTACGTGTGAAAACAGGCGGCCAAGGCGGGGTATATCGCCGAGCAGCGGCACTTTTATAGTCTGGGAGCGTTCTTCCTGTTTGATTATCCCGCCAAATACCGCGGTGTGGTTATCTTTTAATCTGACTATGGTGTTGGTTTTACGGGTGCCGCGGTGTATCTGGCCGTCGCTTGTAACGTCAAGAAGTGAAGATACTTCCACGTTTAAATCGATGGTCACTTCCGTATCGGAATGGATTTGCGGCTTGATGTTGAGCTTGATGCCTACGTCTTCCATTTTATAGCGTTTAACGGGCAGATATGAAATATTCGATAAAGCGTTTTGTAATCCGGTGTTATTAGTTCCGCCCGTAGTGCCGGTAAGCCCGAGAAATGCGAATGGATTGTTATAATTGCTATATCCGCTGTTATAACCGCCATAACCGCTGTTATAGCCGGAATTATTGTTATTACTGGTGTTGTTGTAAATATTATTATTAGACTCAAAATAAGTGGCGCCGTTGGTGGCCATTACGTAATCGTAATAGGGCACCGGTATTTCTTCGCCTATTAGCGTGGTTGCCTGCCTGTTATTGACCACTAATAAACGCGGGCTGGCGAGAACTTTCGCCTTGTTATTATTTTCTAGGAATTCCATCGTCGCGTTTATATTTTCGACTTTGAGTTTTTTAGTGATATCGGCAAAGCCGATAGCGGAAGCGGCTTTTATTCCAAGCCTCGAAAGGCCGTCGCGCTGCACTTCGACGAGTTTGACTTCTATATCGACCTGTCTTACGCCGCGGTCGATTTTAACTATCAGGTCTTCGAGAGTTTTGATGTTTTTAGGCGTATCGTAAACTAAAAGATTATTAGTGCGCGCGTCTATACTGAAGCTATTGGTGCTGAATATAGCTTTGAGCTCTTTAGAGCTGTTGATTAAATTTATTATGTCCTTCGGGTCGGAGTTTTTGAAGCTGAAAATTTTCTTTACTTTTTTAACGTAAGTGTCTTCATTGGCTTTTTTAGTTATTACGTAGGTGCCTTCGTCGATTTTAACGACCGTATAGTCGTACATTTTAGCCATCAGCTTCATAGCGTCGAGCAGTTTCATTTTATGGACGTAAAAACTTATCTTTTGTTCAGGCGGAATATCTTTGTCGATTACGATATTTATATTAGCCATTTCCGATATGGTTTCTGCCACTTCTCTGAATGTGAGCTCTTTAAATTTAAGCTCGACTTCCATCTCTTCGGAGTTAGACCGGCCCGTGATTGCAATACTTGTTTCATCTACGGTGTAGTTGAAACCGTTGAACTTAAATATGCCTTCGAGCAGTTCGTACAGATTGCCCTGGACATGGGCGGTTATTTTACCCTGCGCGGTGTTTTTAATTACGACGTTCATTTTTGTTTTTGCCGCGAATTTTTTGACCACTTCTTCGACGGGCATATTGTCGAAGTGAAATTCATGCCTGATCGATTCGTCGGTTAAAAGGTCGTTGTATTTTTTAACGGTCTGGTTGGATGGCGGGGTAACGCCGCCTAATTTAACATCGCCGGCGCCCGGTCTTATTTTATTATAGAATGTGAAGTAAATTTCATTTATGTTTTTAAACACTTTATAATCTATGGCCTGCGAAAGCACAAAAACCGCCCGGGATACTTTCGGGTTATCTTTCACCTTAGATATTTGAATGACGTTGATACCGAATTTCTGTACCGGTATTACATCGGCGATTTTATGAATGTCGATATTTAGCAGATCGCAGATTATAACGCTGCCTTTAGCTTCGTTACGAACGTCGATATCGCTGAATTGAAGTGGTTCATCGCTTACGAAGGCCACTTTCAGGCCTTCGGGCGTTTCATTGACTGTAACTTTCGTAATAGTATCGAAGGAAAGCGCGAAGGCTTCCGCGTAAAAAGACATAACGAACAATAACGCCGATAAGATTACGGAATTAAGCAGAAATATCTTCTTTTTTTTCTCCGTCATATTTACCTCACTACCTTTATTTAAAATAATAGTTATCTATACTTTTATTAATCTCGACATCGAAAGAACCGGCAAATAAGCGGCGAATAGAATCGTTCCAACGACTACCGCCAGCGTTACTATGATGACAGGTTCCATTACTCTCA
>CAYTCW010000011.1:0-8874 GCA_964436235.1 uncultured bacterium | reverse complement strand
ATCGTTCCAACGACTACCGCCAGCGTTACTATGATGACAGGTTCCATTACTCTCAAAAATGTCTGCGTGGCGTAATCTAATTCGCGTTCGTTAAAATCGACTATATTTTCGAGCATTTCATATAAATTATTTGATTTTTCGCCCACTTTCAACATACTGGTCGTAAAACTTGGTATATATTTTCCTTTTTTGAAAGCGTCGTGTATGGATTGTCCATTTTCAATTCTTTCGCATATAGTATTCAGATCTTCGGCAAGCGGTATATTTTCGACCGTATTCGTAGCTTCGCGCATCGCGTTTAAAAAGGTATATCCTGAAAAAAACATGAGGCTCGTACTTTTAACGAAGTGGGTTATATTGTACTGTATTATCAAAGGACTCGCCATTGGAAGCCTTAATTTAATATGGTCGATTAATCTTTTGCCGAATCGCGTGGCGGCGAATTCAACGTAAATAATAATCACTA
Source organism: uncultured bacterium (assembly GCA_964436235.1). GTDB lineage: Bacteria > Muiribacteriota > UBA9980 > UBA9980 > UBA9980 > UBA9980. The sequence continues at coordinate 8,408 of CAYTCW010000011.1, read as the reverse complement.
AAAATACCGAGCCGATTATCAGCCAGAAATTATCGCGGGAAAATTGTCCGACGCTTAATAATATCTGCGTCGGCATAGGCAGTTCGCCTTCAAGTACTTTATATATTTCTTCGAAACGCGGAATTAAAAGCGTTATTACATAGGTTACTAACAGAAATATAAAAAACACTAAAAACGCGGGGTAAGTCAGCGCGTCGCGTAATTTACGCCTGAATTCTATTGTTTTTTCAAGATATTCGGTTATACGCATAAAACTTTCAAAGAGCTTTCCGGAAAGTTCGCCGACTTTTATTAAATCTATGAATAATTTAGGCATATACTGCTTGTGCTCGTTGAAAGCCGTGTGAAGCGCCATGCCGCCTTCGACCTGGTTTCTTACCTTTAATGCCAGAGTTTTGAGTGCCTTGCTTTTAGCTTCGCCGTGAAGTATTTCGAGGCATTCAAGGACCGGCACGCCGCCTTTGACGAGAACCGCAAAATATCTTGAAAAGCGCGCGAGCTCCTGAAGGCTTATATTGGTTAAATATTCAGAGCCGGTCGCATAAACATCGTCTTTTTGAATATCGATGGTAACGACTTCGAATCCCTGGCGCGCAAGTTCATTTGTAGCGGCGGATTTACTGGCCGAGTATATTATATCTTCAATTATTTTTCCGCGTCCGTCGCGGGCCTTGTATTGATAAACCGGCATTTAATTCCTTCTTTTATACGATAACCTTTTATTTAACTATCTGGTATTCATCAGCTAATTCGACATTGACCGTTATTGATTCCTGATTGATCGATAATGCTTTTTCTATGCGCTGATAGCCTTTTTGTTCGACTATCAGATTATAATAGTCATAAGCGATATCTTTGATATTAAAGGTTCCGTACTGGTCGCTTACCACTATTTTATTGCCTATCTGTATTTTTGCGCCGTGAATAGGCCGGCCGGTTTCCTTTTCGATGACCGTTCCGTTTATGGCGCCGAATTTTTCTTCAACGCTCAAAGATACGTCGTTTAAATTCGATACTTTAGTCAAATTGATGCTGCCTTTATAAACGCCGTATGTTCCGGCTATTATAGTAATATCGGCGTGGCCCATGGCGAGGCCGTCAACCGTATAAAAACCCTGCGGGTTGGTCTGGGCGCTTTTTGTGGCTATAATAACGGTGGCGTTGCTTACGGGGCCTTTGGTTTTAGCGTCGCGGACGTGGCCCGAAACGCTGGCATAGCGCTGGCTGAATTTCGAGTATTCGGTTAATTTGCCTTTGTCGAATCCGGTATATGCCGCCGAGTTTTCAGGCAGCGGCATTAATAATATTTTGAGTTTATTTTTACCGCCGGTTATTTTAATATTGCTTTCATAAGCGTTATACGCGGGCGATTCGGCCCTGATCATGGCCTGCGCGCGCGCTATCGGGCGGGAGATGAACTCGCCGGCGGCGTCGGAGAAGTAAATTTCGCCGTCAATGTTGATTTTAGCGCGCGAAATAGGCACGCCGCTTGCCATATCGATTACTTTGCCGGTTATGTAGTTAGTGCCTTTGACCTGGGCGGCGGCGACTTTTTGAGTGACCGAACCGCTGCGGTAGTTCTGTCTGCGCAGCTGGCTTTTACGGACAAGCTCTTCGTAACTGCCCTGAGATATCGGCCCGCTTTTATCTTCGGATATCATGCCCGTGCGCCCGCCGTTAGTTGTTCCGGGTTTTAATTTAACGTTAAATGAATTGGTGCCTTTAGTTATTTTAATTGATTCGCCGTAATTTTCAAACCCCTGTTTTTTAATTTCGATTATTACCTTACCGGGGATCAATCCGGAAACAATATAGCGGCCGTTTTCATCGCTTTTAGTAGCTCTGCCGCTCACCGTGACCGCCGCGCCGCTTAAGGCTTCCGCCGATTCGCTGCAGGTGATTATACCTTCGAGCGCGGCGCCGCCAGCCGGCTTGCACTCACCTTCGGCCGCGAAGCCTGAAACAAAAGTCAGCGTCATCGTTAAAATAATTAAAATTTTTGCTAAATTCAACATTAAACTTTGTCTTTTCATATTTTAACCCTCTTTTTATAAATTCAAATAATCACGAATACACTCTATTATTATTTTACTTATCGGTTTTTATCTGATTTCATTAACAGCTAACGATCTAAAAATAAAATAAAAGATTAAATAAAGGGTTAAAGTAAAAGAGAAAAAAATAAAAAATAAAATAAAACATAAACCTTGACAAACTTTATTAACTGATGCTAAACTTAATTCAGGAATACAGTTATATTTTTATATAACGGTTCGAATAGTTTTTCGAATCAAATTACGGTTCGCACATTTATCTTATCAAGGAAGAATATTTTTATCATGATGATACCGGCCCGGTTTACGGGACGGTTTTTTATTTTTCAAAAGTAGAATTATTTTTGAAGATATTTAAACCGGTTTAATTTTATCCAATTAAATAATTTGAAGAGGTGGTTGTATGTTAAAATTACTTTCATTAACCCTTAAGTGTACTTTAATTTTATCGGTGCTGTCTTTATTTTCCGGCTCCGATATTTTCATATCGCTCATAATAGCTCAGGCGCTTTTTATTTTAGCTATTGATTATTTCGGCCGCGGCGATGAAACCGGAACCCTTGTAATCGATAACATCCATAAGCATATACTTCGCCGTAAATATAGCGAACGCGCCGCCGGACTGTCCGTTCTCGTTTTTAGTCTCGCTATCGGAACCGTGTTGTTTTTAGTTTTGCCTTCGTTTTCTTCAGACAGCATTATAATACCCGATTTAACTGGAATCAGGCCTTTTTCCGCTGAAGCCAATTATATGTCGCTCGAAGGTTATGTGGCTTCGTATTGTTTAAGGCACGGCCGGGCCATTTCCCGCGGCGAAGCGCGTAAACTCGTTAAAGAAGCGCTTAAATCAAGAGGCGCGGTTATTTCCAGACCTTGCGCGGCAGTCGTAAAAACATATACCGTAAATGATTGTGAATGCCGTGCGGTTAATTGCAGACATAATATTAAAGTGAATTATATTAATGCCAGTGATGCCAGGGCTGTTACGGCAGTTAGCTGCCAGGCTGGATGCGTTTCTGATTGCTCCTCTGGATGCGCGCCTGAAACGGCCGTCGTAAACTGCCTTGCTGACTGTTCCTGTTCATCATGCGCTCAGCCGCTTACGGTTGAAAGATATGATCGAATGCTTAAAAGCTACCGCAGCCGTTCGGCTAATACCATAAGCACCCGCCCGGGCCGCCTTACTTATGGCCGCGGCCGCGTCGCCGTCTTGCCTTTTACCAATAAATCAGGCCGCGACGAAGCGTCGAGCAGAGTTTACAACGCCGTAGCGGACGAATTCAAAAATAAAGGTTATTCGGTAATAGACACGACGCGCGTTACTAATTTGATATCCAACCCTGAAGGTCTCTCAGAATATGAACTGGCGCGTATAGCGCAATGCCTCGAAGCCGATATGATCGTTTGCGGCGAAATAAAACGCTACAGCCGTTATAAAAAAGTAAGACTTGCAGGTCTTTTACTCGGTGGAATAGTTTCGGGCGTTCATAACTATGGCGATGTCGAGCTTTCAACGAAAGTGTTTAAAGCGTCTGAATGCGCCATTATTTATGATAACGTCATCAGCGAACGCAGAAAAAATCAAACTTTTGGAATGTTTCAGGGTACCGGTTCGGTAATGAACTATTCACTTGCTAAAGCTGTTGAAAATTTATACAGAAAATTTTAATGCGTATGGTAAACGAAGTAATTTTTTTCAGGTGGTAAATTTAATTTTTTCGTTTGCTTCGATTTAGAAATAAAAATAAAAATAAAAATAAAATTCGGAACCGGTCGTAAATGCCGGTCCCGAGTTTTATTTTTAGGATTTTTGTAGTTTATATCTTTTAGTTGTTAGTAATAATTAGAGGCACCAATTAATGTGATCGAAAATTTAATATGACCATCAGTTGATAAATAAATAATTATTAGTTGCTTTGCCGGCCATAATAGTGTTAGAATTACTTAGACATGGAGGCGGTCTGATTGAACGAAGCCGCGATGCGTGTTATTAATTCGTCGAATTTATCGAATTCGAAAGGTTTTTTTAGATAAGCATCGATTTTATTGGCTAATTCGTCGTTGTTATTGGATGGTTTGCTCCAGCCGCTCATAATTACTATGAATGCGCCCGGATTGACAGCGCGGAGAGAATCGGCTAATAAAATGCCGCTTCCGCCTGGAAGAGTAATATCGGTGATAAGCACGTCGGGTTTTTGATTATTAATAATAGAAAGCGATTCTTCGAAGCTTTTTGAAGTAACTAAGGAAAATTGATGAGAATTTTCAGTCGCATCGAGAAAATCGCCCATCATAAGCACTATATCTTCGTCATCATCGACTATAAGTAACTGGATCTTTTTGTTATCACTCATAGGCGTTCCCCCCTTACCTAATTTAATTGTATCATATTTTGGAGTTTATGCAAGTAAAAAAGATTAAAAACTTAATAATTTCTTTTATTCCGGCTTTTCAAGCATCAAATTTAAGCGGGACTGATTATTTGTTTCGTGATTTATTTGATTATCTGATCGAAAACAAAAGTTATTACGAACTCGAAAATGCAGGCGAGCAGTTTTTGCAATGCGCTAATATCAATCCGATGGTAAAAATATTAGCCGGTTTTTTATCCTCTTGCGGTAAAAGCTCTGCCGCAACTGATAATGATCGGGAATTCGAGTTTTTTTATTCATCACGATTCGCTTCGCGCGATATTATAGCCTGTCTTGAAAATTTTATCAGCGCTAAAAACTCTCTATCCGGAAGAATAAAATGTATTAATTACGATTATAGAAGGCAGCAAGGTTCAAAATCAAAGTTAAAATTAAATTCATTAACCCCGTTAAACCGGTTCAGCCCCTTGGAAAATCTTATTAATAATATAGATTCGATAAACGGATATGATTTTATGGTTTCTAATTATAAAAAAAATTCCGGAATGGATGAATTCAAAACGGTTGAACAATTAAATCCTGATATGAAATATCTTTTTATAATAGGTTCAGTCCCGCCTCTTTTTAAAGATTTATTCGATTACTTGGGGTCGTGGAATTTGAAGATGGCGTATTTCGAATATCCGGATATTTTAATAAAATCAACGGATGCGTTATCATTTACTCCCGATCTGGTCCTTAACGTTACAAGAAGGCTTGATAATATGTTGAAAATATCCGGTTTTTTAAGAAAAATCAATCCGAAATTTAAAATCGGTTTCATACATACCTTTCCTAAATTTTCCCATTACGAAATTGAAGATCATTTTTTTTATAAGAATATAAATGAAAGATATTTATCATTGGAATACGCCGGCGGCGAAAAACTCAGCGAACGCGATAAAATAAGGCTCGAGTCTTTTATAAAAATTATTAATTAAAAAATAAAAGCCGATTTCTTGACAAGAGTTATTATTTTTAATATAATTGTTTTGACAATCATAAAAAATAGGAATATTTTTTTGAATATATAGCGACATTACTGTTTAACAATGTTTTATACTATTTTTTTCTAATTTGTATTTATTAAATGCGGAGGTGATAACGCAAATTTAATTATCTTTATTCGGGTAAGGTAATTTGACGGTTAATCAAGTTTATTAAGGAAAGGTGATTTTTATGAAACGAATGATGCTTAAAAAAATATTTATAGTGTACCTTATAGCGACTTTCGTCATGGGTATTTTTGCGCCCATGGTAACGCCCGCTCAGGCTTTCAGCTCGGCCTCGTCTTCTACGGACTGGCTCGTCAGCTCGCCTAAGGGTCAGGTTACTACTTCCGGTACCGGCTCTTACGAAACATGGGCGGACGGAAAGCAATACTGGGTTGTTCGCGATACCAAGGGCCATTTCGTGACCTGGGGAAAAGCGGTCACCGAAACATGGTCAGATGGTCGTGCGCGCGTTGTAGTACGCGATTCGAACGGTTTATTCAAAACATGGAAATATGCCGATAATTCTCCAATTCCGGCTACTAATACGGTAGGCAACGCCACTACGGGTACCGGTACGGCTACCGTAGCTCCGACTACTACTTCCACTACTTCTTCTTCTACGACTACGGCTAAAACTACTACAGTTAACGCGCCGAAAGTCACAAACACTACTACTTCGACGGCTAATAGTAATAACGCTCTTACCACCACCACCAATACCACCACGGCTTCGGCAAGGGTGGCCGATTCCGGCAATGTTACCGCCACTACAACCAGAATCAGTGATTCGGGCAATGTAGCTACTTCGACTACTAATGCTAAATTTACCGATTCAAGAAATCTTTCGACTTCGACTTCAACTACTAATACCACCAGAATAGCCGATTCCGGTAATTTTGCGGACAGCTCAACGGCTACCAACGTGTCCCGTTCGGCTAACACTTCAACCAGAATCAGCGATTCGGCTAATACTACTACGACCACAAATACCACTAACAATGTAAATTCCGGTAATAAAACCGTTATCATCAATAAAAATACTTATATCATAAATAACGGCACCGAAGGCGCTCAGGCCGGCGTTAACGTTCCCGGCGTAAATGCCGGTACACCGGTTAATTCGACTCCTTCGACTCCCGCATCGCCTTCAGCTCCAGTCAGCGGCGGTTCGGTTGATGCCGGCGCGGCAACGACTACTCCTTCTACACCAGTATCTACGACTCCTTCCACTCCGTCATCTACTGCCGGTATGGGCGATGTCGATATACCGTCCACTCCTTCAACTCCAGTTAGCGGCGGTTCGGTTGATACAGGCGCTGCAACGCCATCCACTCCTTCATCCACTTCAGGCGTTGGCGATGTCGATATTCCCGCAACTCCTTCGACCGGCGGCTCCACGGCTACAACCGGCGACATAGACGGCGTTCCTTCAACCGGCGGTTCAACAGCTACAACCGGTGATTTAGACGGCGCACCTGCAGCCGGCGGTTCGACTGCCACAACTGGCGATGTTGACGGCGTCCCTGCGGCTGGCGGCTCCACGGCTACGACTGGTGACATAGACGGCGCACCTGCAGCTGGCGGTTCAACAGCTACAACCGGCGATGTCGATGGCGCTCCTGCGACCGGCACCGATTCAGGCAGCACAGCTTCAGCAGGCGATGTTGACGGCGGCACTCCCGCGGCTTCAACTGACGCAGACGGTACTCCTGCTGCTTCGACGGATGCTGACGGCGCACCCGCAGCTTCGGCTGACGCGGATGGCGCTCCTGCGGCAACTGACGCAGACGGTGCTCCTGCCGCTTCAGATCCTGACGGCGTAACCGGCGGTTCGGTTAGCGCTGGCGGCGACGCGGACGGCGCTCCGGTTCCTGACGCTAAGAAAAATGCATGGGAAAAAGGTTATAAATGGGGTAAAGAAACTTCAATAGCAGCCGGCCAGGCTGGTAAAGAAGCCTTAAAACAGTCTTTCTCAGTAAAAAGCATAGGTATTTCAGCCGGTCTTACCGTAGGTTTCAAATTGTTCGAACAGGCTAAAAACGGCGAAAAATTAGATATAGGCAAAGCGGTTGGTTATCTTGCATCAGGCGAATTCGTGGGCTCATTCGTGGGTTCAGGTTTAGGTTCGGCAGCCGGCGCGGTTGTCGGAACGTTCGCTTCGACGATCCCCGTCGTCGGTCCCGTACTGGGCGCGTTCATGCCTGCAATATTCTCGATGGCTGGCGGCGCTATAGGCGGAAGCATGGGTAACGATTTAGCTGCCGGTCAGAAACCTTCGTTCAAAAAAGCATGGGCTGCCATCGATAAAGCCGATCTCGCAGGACGTGCAATAGGCTCGACCATAGGCGCTACTTTAGGTTCACTCCTGCTTCCCGGTATAGGCTCGATGATAGGCGGTATCATAGGTAACTTCATAGGCGGTAAAGTCGTAGAATTAATCCGCGGTAAAAAAGGTAACGAAGTTAAAAATATCAGATATGGCGTAGGCCCCGGCGGCTTAAGCGTTAATGTGGGCCCTGCAGGAAGCGAATCGTCGCCTGGCGGAAATCCGTTCATAGGTAAAGACGGCACCAGCGGCGGTTTCATACCCGATAAAAATACTATCCAGCCGGGCGGAAGCAATGACGCTAAATCTTTGAAAGACAGAATGGTATCGGCTTATCAGAGATACGCACAGTTGCTCTCCGAAGGCAAAGGCGAAACGGCTGAAGGCCAGCAGGCATTACAGGAATACAAACAGGCTTTCAACGCTTACGAAGAATTTATGTCGAAAAACCAGGCGGCTTCGGCAGAGGCTTCAAAAACGGAAGCCGGTAAATCAAAATAATAAAGCGTAAATATACAGTTTAAACAAACAAACCAATAAACAAATTCATAATTGAACGGCAGGTACTAACTTATAAAGTGTACCGGCCGTTCTTTTTTTTAAGGGGAGGGAGAAAAGGTTA
>CAYTCW010000010.1:50451-51899 GCA_964436235.1 uncultured bacterium | reverse complement strand
GAAGTGATGTTGTACGCCGTCTTCGCCCCGCCCATCGATTCGATTATAAAAAGACGCTTCTGCGCGGCCGAAAGCGGATAACTCGCGCGCCCCGCGGCGGCGTGCTCGATTGAAAGCGCGGGGCCGCATGATTTTTTATCGACGAGCGCAGCCTGGTCGCATAAACGCGGCGTTTTCAAAATTTCTAAAAGCGAAAGCTGCGCGCCGAATAATTTATTGAAACGTCCCTGAAGCGAAGCCGCTTTAAGCGAATGGCCGCCAAGTTCGAAAAAATTATCGCCGGCTCCGATGCGCCCTGCGTTTATATTTAATAACTCCGACCATACGGCGGCTATTTTAATTTCGGTATCGCCCGCCGGCGCGCGGAATGGCTCGCCGCTGGAAGTCCCCTCAGATTGAGCGTCTTCGTCAAAAGATGAAGAAGCGGCCGCTGCGAGATTTTTTTTATCGACCTTGCCGTTAGACGTCAGCGGTATCTTTTCGATAAAATAAAATCGCGACGGTATCATATAGGCCGGCAGAGTTTCGGCAAGATTTTTCTTCAACTCGGCCGCCGCAACCTTCGCGCCCGCATCGTTTAACACTATGTGCGCCGATATAAAATCGTCGCCCGACGATGATTTCGAACTGATAACCGCGGCTGATTTTATGCGCGCATCTTTTTGTATCTCGTTTTGAATTTCTTCGAGCTCGACTCGAAACCCCCTGATTTTAACCTGTGAGTCGGCGCGGCCGAGATAATCGATATTGCCGCCGGCTGACAGCCTTGCCAGATCGCCGGTTTTATACATTTTTTCGCCGGGATAAAACGGGTCGTCAACGAATTTTTCAGAGGTTAGCTCCGGCCGGTTCAAATAACCGCGCGCAAGCCCCGCGCCAGCTAAATATAACTCGCCCGGCATAAAAAGCGGCACCGGCCTCTTTTTATCGTCGAGAATATAGGCGCGAGTATTGGCTATGGGACGGCCTATCGGAGTTTTTGAAGCGCAGCCCGCCGGTATGTCAAAATATGTGCTGACAATCGTGCATTCAGTCGGGCCGTATTCGTCGGTGAGCCGGAAGTTATAACTTTCACGAGGCATTTTAAATTTTTCGCCGCCCGTCGAAACATAGCGCAGTGAATGATTGCTGACGCCGCGGATGAACTCTTCGCAAAATTGAGTGGGCAGGTCGGTGTAAACTATGGCGTTAGCTTCGAAATAGTCGTTAGCGGCCTGCGGCGATAAACGAAGCTCGTCTTTTAATATGTGCAGCGCCGCCCCGCGCGAAAGCGGCGAAAAAATCTGAACGACCGACGCGTCGAAGGCGAATGATGCGAACTCGGCGCAATTTTCGCCGGCCTTTATCTCATAATGATCGCGGCTCCAGCAGATCATATTAACGGCCGATCGATGCTCTATCATAACGCCCTTGGGCTTGCCGGTCGAGCCGGATGTATAAATTATATA
>CAYTCW010000010.1:49060-50351 GCA_964436235.1 uncultured bacterium | reverse complement strand
CTCCGTTTGATAGTCGAACATTAATTCGAGCCGCCCGCGAGCGTCGAGGCCGTTGGCGTTAACATGGAGCACTAACGGAGTCGGTTCGTTCTGCTGATATAAATTTCTGAAGTAAATATCGTCGTTGTCATCGTCGGGATGGCCGATAACCGCTATGGCGGATAAAAGCGTGTCAGCGTTGGAATTCTTCGATTCGCGCATCCTTTCGATAAGCTCGTCGAAAGGATATTTTGAGTAGTTTTTAATCACGGTGTTGAGCTTATCGCCTACGCCGCGGACGGCAGAGCGAAACCCTTCGCCGCCCTTGATTTCATAACGAATCGGCATCGTGCTGACGAACATGCCGGCGGTTTTATAAAATTCCTTCGAACGCCCGTGCGAGACGGTAGATATAATTATATTTTCAGCCGCGCGCGCCCTTGCTATATAAACAAAAAGGGCTGAAAGTATTACTTTATAAACGGTGGAGGCGTTGGAGTCTTTAAATTGATGGATAAGCGCGCGGATATCGTCAGGCACGCAAAATAAAGCTCTTTTAGCCGCTATAGATTCGGCGTGCGGCCGGTCGTAGTTAAGCGAGCAGTCGTCGAGCGGCTTTTCAAATTCATTTACCCAGAATTTTTCGTCTTCTTTATATTTATCCGAACTAAAATAGTCGTCTTCAAACTTTAAGTAATCAAAATAAGAAGGATTGGCCGCGATCTCGTCTTCACGCCCGTCCTTTATTAATTTGCAATATTCTAAAAGCTGATTGTAAAAAAGCGCTATAGTCCAGCCGTCAGAAACTAAATGGTGCATCTTGAAAAAAACGCCCGGCGAATAATTGGTGCCGTCAGCGCCATAATCGATAATGGCGAACTTATACAGCGGCGAGTCGTACAATCTAAGCGGCAGCCCCGCCTCGCGCTCGAGCCGGCCGTCAATTTCCGCACGGTCACGCGGATTCGAAAAATCCCATAACTCGATTTCGTGCGGCTCGTATTGCGCGCGGTACTGCATGTCGCAGGAGTCGGCGTCCGAATGAACTAACCTCAGGCGCAGGCCGTCGTTATTTTTAATTATAAGGTTTATAGCTTTTTTTAAAACGGCAATATCTATTTTTTCTTTATAACGGACCACATTCGCTAAACATCCGAACGCGGTATTCATATAAGTCATTTCAGCATACCATATGCGCTTCTGGGCCCTGCTGAGCCGCCTTAAATCATTCATATAAACTCCTTTAATGAAAAAATAATCGTTAATCAGCATAACAACAGCCGGTTTTTATTCAAAGCGATAAATTAACCCG
>CAYTCW010000010.1:41620-48960 GCA_964436235.1 uncultured bacterium | reverse complement strand
ATAAAAAAGGCCTCTTGCGAAGCCTTTTTTATCGCTGATTATATTAAGTTATATTATCTCCGCCTTTTATTGGCGTATAAAATTCCAGCCTATCCGCGGTCTTCGGTTATCATTACGCCGCGGCCGTTATAATCTTTATTAGTGGCTATTTTTTTAAGAGAATCGTTGTAGCTCGCGCGGTCGGGAACGAAAATCAAATCCGAAACCGGATATTTGAATTTCAGGTCTTTTTTAGCTACGGCTTTTTTTATTAAAGCCTCGCGCTTGTACTTGTTGATAATATACAGTTTGTCTTTAAGGCCGTCGTAATTTTTAGTCTGTGACCGGTTGTATTTATATGTTTTAACCTCTTCAGCCGTTTCAATAGTTTCAATTTCTGCGGCCGCTTTTTCTATTTCCGCCTGTTTGCTCTTAATAGCGGCGGCTTTGCTTACTCTGGCCGCTGCGGCCTCAGCCCGCAAGGCTTTTACGGCCGAACTTTTAACGGCCTGTCTGCCGCTGAAACCTTTTTCCGCGGCCTGTTTTTCTTCGATCATCGGTTTTAATACCGCTGCTTCTGCCGCCATATCGGCTTCCCGCGACGATTTCTGAGCGTCAAGCGCCGGCGCTGAACGTGAAAACGACTGTGCTTTGCCGTATTTAGAGTTTTCTTTTAAAAACTTGTTGTCGATTCTTTCTTTTAAGGTCTTAGCCATATAATTGTTTTTATCTACCGAGCTGGCGGCTTCATATAAGTTCGCATATATCTCGTCTGAACGCGAGCGGCCGCTTTTTACTTCACTGCCCGTTGAATCGGCCGATTTTTGAGCGATATCGTCACCGTCGATATTGTTGATATATTTGAGGCGCTTTTTTACTTCGTCTTTTAACATTTTAGAATCTTTAGAATCGCTTTCATCGAGTATCTTATTGATCCTCGAATAAAAACTGTTCAGATATTTAATTTCTTTTTCGACAGTCTTTTCCCTCTTTGTCGAATTAATTAGCGTTCTGTCTAACTTTTCTTCAAATGTGGTCTTAGCGTTTGAATTATCCGGGGTAAGATATCCGGAAAAACTGAAAGCCGCCGCGCCGAAAGCCGCTAATAAAAAAGAAGCGGCGGTATATGTGAATTTAAATTTAAACCGGTCTATTTCTTTTTCGCAATCATAGGTAGGAGCTATCCTGTTAAATAATCCTCTAAATGAAAGTATATTCATTATTTTAGCAACGCCGCCCGATAAAATTCCCGACGGCGCTGGAAGACTTCCGTGCAGACAGTAGTGCTTAATCGCTTCTTTAAGCTCGTGCGACGGAATTTCATATTTATGCGACGCGTCTTCTAAAGTTAAATGACCTTTTTGAATGCTGTGTACTGCTTCTTTGAGATAAAATCTGCTGCGACTCTTCATTTAATTCACCCCGTTATTAAAATTATTAATGGTATTTTATATAGTATTTCATTTTGTTTTATGTTAATGGTATTTTATCTTAAGTCTTTAAAATATCAAAATTATGCATTTTTAATATTCTTCACTAAACTTATCGGCGGTTAATTATTAAAATTTATATTGAAAGCAGATATTTTAACCTTAATCTTTTCGGCATGTTTTCCGGCTTATTTCAAATTATTTTTTTTGCACAGCTTATAATTAATGGATAATTTTTACCGATAGGTGCATTGTGTTATAAAAAGATTTTTATTTTTGTAAATATATGGAGGTTATACCAAATGCCGAATATTAAAACTTCAAGGTTTAAAAATCTATTGACCGCCGCGCTGGTAATCGCCGCGCTTTTCTTTCCGGCCGCCGCTTTCGCGGTTAATACGGCGCAGATAAAAAGCGTTACCGTGCAGGAGTTTCCCGATAAAGACCAGGTGGTTATAGGCGCCGATATGCCGATCACCTTTCACGAAATGAAATCTTCGTCACAGATCATATTAGATATTCCGAATTCTGAATATATTAACCAGGCCAAAGTTCAGCTCGTTTTGAATAAAACGGTTAAACTGTACAGAGGCATGAACCTTCAAAACTCGAAGCCTAAAACTTCGAGAATAATAATAGTATTGAATGAACCGCTCCCTACGACCGTTTATAAACAAAATAATCAGATATTAATCGACGTTGATAAAACCGCTATAATAGAGCGCATAGAAGCCGCGGCGGCCGGAAAGACCAGCGACGAAAAGATGAGAAGCGGCTCGAACACGCTCGTTGAATACCATTATAACCAGGGTAAAACTTTTTCGCGCCTCGGCAAGTGGAACGAAGCCGTCGATGAATATCTCAAAGCGCTTAAAATAGATCCGGCTAACGATAAAATTAAGATAGCCCTCGATGTGGCTAAAAATAACCTTAAATCCGAAAAAGAAATCGACAAGGCCGTCAGGCTTTATCAAAACGGCGAATACAACGAGGCTATAAGGGCTTTCGTGGCCATAACCAATATGTGGCCCCAGGATATTTCCGCTCATTTCTACCTCGGCAAGAGCTATCTTAAATTGAATAAATACCGCGAAGCCGTCATCGAGTTCGAAAAAGTTATGGAAATTAATCCCGAATACGATAATGTAGTTTCACTTTATGAATTGGCTAAAAGAAGAAAACAACTCAATAATTTTACCGTTGAAATCAATAATCAGGATATTCTCGATGTGCTCAGAACTATACTCCACGGCTCCGGATTTAACTTAGTGGCAGAAGATGGAGTTAAAAAGATGATATCCGTCGCCCTCGTCGATAAAACCTTAGACGAAGCGCTTAATGAAATAATTATTAAAAACGGTTATAAATATGAGAAAATAGATAATACAATCAAGATCATGCCGAATATCGCGATGCCCGAAGACCGCGTTTACTCGCAGATGAATCTTGTAGATATGGAAATCGGCCATGGCCTGGAAGTATTGTCCAGATTGATGGAAAAGAATTTAATCTTGGATAAATCCGTTGACAGCGTTAAATCGAATAAAGTCACTTTTTATATCAAAGACGAGCTTACCATCAAGGAAATATTCGATCTTATACTTAAAACCAACGATCTGGTATCGATACCCTATTACGAAAATACATTCATAATCATGACCGCTGAAGAAGCTCAGAAGAACAATAAATATTCAAAAAAAGAATATCACGTTTTTAAAGTCATCAATTCCAAGCCGTCAGAGCTTTTAACGAAAGTATTTTCGTCGAAGATAATAGCCGATAATATTAATAAAGACAATATCGCCTACGATGACGATAAAAGCATAATATCGATATTCGACGTGCCCGAAAAGATCAAGCTGCTGACTTCGGTCGTGTCTAAAAACGATATTAAAGAACAACAGGTCACTATCGCCGTTAAATTGATAGACGTTAATAAAGCCGCTAAAAAAACCCTCGGCCTTAATCTCAATAACCTCGATAACGACTCTAAATTAGATAAAGATTCGCCTTTTACGCTTAACGTCAAAAACCTCGGAAAGATATCGCTTACAAAACTCGACGCCACCATAGATATGCTCGAAAGCGACGAAGGCGCAAAGGTTATCGCCTCGCCGATAACGCGCGTGGTGCACAACGAACAGGCTACCATCCAGAGCGGCCGCACCATACCCGTTAAAGACGTAAAACAGAACCCGCAGTACGAAGGCGGCAAGATCGTCGGCTATACCTCCGAAGAATCATGGACGAGCGTTAACGTGGGCGTCGAATTGAGCGTTAAGCCGCTTATACATAACGACGGCGAAATAACCCTCGACATCAAAATAACCGATAACGACGCGCCTAACGTAGGCGATATAAATGTCGGCGCTCACTTTATAACCACCGGCCGCAGCACGCAGACCAAACTCCGCCTTAAAGACGGCGAAACCATCGTAATGGGCGGTTTTATCAAACAGAAGGAAAATGGAAGCCAGAATAAACTTATGTTTTTTAACCAGCTGCCTATTATCGGAAAATTATTTCAGAAGAAATCCAATACCAGATCGCGCGACGAGCTTATTATATTCTTAACCGTTTATTTAGTTAATAAAGACAATGAAACGCCCGAAGCCGAACAGCAGAAAATATCTTCGGATCTCTTGAAATATAACCTGAATAGATAAAAAGCATAAACTAAATAGGTAAAATACATAACCAGAATAGATAAAGTAAAACTTGAATAAATAATGTCGAAAAAAGACTCGAAAACAATAAATAAATTCGATTTTCACTCCGCCGGCGGTTATTTTGTAATAATAACCGCCGCGGCGGTTTTATTAATTTTTTCTACCGTTAACACCGCGGCTTTCGTAGTGCCGAAGTCTTTTTTGCTCAGGTTATTGACTTTTTCCATGGCGATATATCATATCATGGCGGGCGGGTTTAAAATTAAAAATCATCCGGTGAATTTCGCCCTTTTCTGCTATTTTCTTTCCGTTTTTTTCTCGATGTTCGCCTCGGTTAACGCCTTAGTCAGCCTTTTAAGACTGTCTGAATACCTGTCTTATTTTTTAATATTTTTATTCACCTATAATTACTTCGAAGGCGATAGCGTTAATAAATTAGTCAACGCTCTGCTATATACCGCCGTTCCGATAGTCTTTTACGGAATATTGCAGTATATGCAGATAGATTTTTCTTTCTGGCAGAAGCCGGAAGGCCGCATGGACCTGTTTTCCACGCTCGGTAACGTTAACTGGTACGCGCTTTATTTAAGCGCCATGATCCCGATTATCGCCTATGGCGCCTTCCGCGAAGGGGCGGCTAAATATCAAAAAGCTATACTCAACGCGCTTTTATTTTTTGCCATGGCATCGCTTATAATTTCATATTCGCGAACGGCCGTTATAGCATTTATTATATCGGTGTTTATGGGGGCCGCGCTTTATATCGGTTTGTATAAATTCAGGATTTCAAAGTTATTTTTAAAGAGGACCGCCGCGCTGGTTATTATATTTTCTTTAGTGGCGGCGGTTTTTAGCTTTTATAACCCCATAAGTAAAACTCGTTTCGCCGAAGGCGGGTTTTTAAGCAGAATGAAGGCCGGTTTTTCGCTCGCCGAACATAACGTTGCGCAGAGGCTTTTTATATGGCGCATAACCCTTGAAATGTACGCGTTGAAGCCTGTTCTGGGATTAGGGCCGGGCGCTTTCAAAATTAAATATCTCGAGTATCAGAAGGATTTTTTAAAACGCGCCGATAACGCTGAGGCTTTCGACGATATCGCCGGCAACGCAAAAGAGGCCCACAACGATTATATACAGACACTCGCGGAGTGCGGCAGCGCGGGATTCTTAGCTATGGCTTATTTCTTTTTCGTGATTTATAAAACAGGCGTTTCGTTCTTAGCTTCCGCGCGCGATGAGTTCGACGACCGTAAATTTCTTGCGCTTGCGGCTATGACCGGTTTAGCCGCTTATCTGACCGGCGCGCTCGCCGATTTTCCTTTTCACGTGCCGCCTAACGCGATGATGATCTTTATATTATCGGCCATAGTATTAATAGCGGCCGATAAACGGCGCGGCGCGCTCGAAACTGCTACAGTCGCGGCGCCAAAAACCCATAGAGAAGAAAGTGCCGTCACGGAAAATGAAA
This sequence comes from uncultured bacterium, assembly GCA_964436235.1. Taxonomy (GTDB): domain Bacteria; phylum Muiribacteriota; class UBA9980; order UBA9980; family UBA9980; genus UBA9980. The sequence continues at coordinate 43,414 of CAYTCW010000010.1, read as the reverse complement.
TTGAAAAAGAAAAAGAAATTGAAGTCAATGACAACTTCGTCCACCTGTATTCTTTAAAAATGGCCTTTACTGTTTTTATGTTAATTATAATTATTTTTCTCGTGATCATGCCTTTTGCCGCCGACTGCCTTGCGGTTATCGGACAGAACTATCTTAAAGACCATGATTTCGAAGCGGCTATTCCTTATCTGACGCGCTCGGTCGCGCTCAATCCGGCGCAGGGCGACGCGCTTTATCTGCTCGGGACCGCTTATATCGGCTTGGCCGCGCCGGCTAATAAAAAAACCGATAAGCAGATGCTCGAACGCGGCCGCGATTTTTTAATTAAATCTAAAAATTACACCACCGATAAAGGAATTTATAATAATCTCGGCTTTATCGCCATAAGAAACCAGAAATACGACGAGGCAGTCACGCATTTTGAAAACGCGATCGGCTGCGATCCTAAATCGGCCGATTCGCTCAATAATCTTGGTATCGTATATTTTCATAAAAAAATATACGATACAGCCGAATATTATTACAAAAAAGCTTTAAAAATGAACCCTTATTTTTTGACTGCCGCTAATAATCTCGGCGATCTATATTCAAAAACTAATAATTTTGAAAAGGCCGTTGAATATTATATGATCACTATTGAAAGTTCTGTAGAAACGGTAATAATTGAAAACCAGCGCCGTAATATATTTAATTTTACTCCGGCGTCGTGTTTAAATGAAAAAGCCCGCGCATATTACCAGATAGCCGAAATTCACAACGGCCGCGGCGAACTGGAAAAAGCCCTCGGCTTTTATATGAATTCTTACGAAAATATGACCGCGCTGCCTCAAATACCGCTGAAAATAGCGCTGATTAATTTCAAGCTCGGAAGAAAAGAAGAAGGCGCCATATACGCCCGCCGCGTTCTTGAAACGACGCCGCCCGACTCCGATTACCGCCGCCAGGCCGCCGAAATTATGTCTAAATACAATAAATAAAGGGATACGGGCTGCCGTAAAACCGTCAAACAGAATAATTGGTTTCTAAGAATTTTATAAGCTCGTTTGCCACGTCGTTAGCGCGTTCGCGCCTTATAGCATCTATCAGGTCCATTATTTCGCCATAATTGAAAGTTTTATTAAGGCCGCTCGCCGCCTTTAAAAAGTAATACTCGACCGATTTAGGCTGAGGCGGATGACCGCTCGACCCCGATTTCCAATTGCTGAAAAGATAGCCGTGCCGCTGCATAAGAGCGTGTATCGTCGCCGTCTGAATGGATAGATTCTTATTTATTTCTTTACTCGCTTTAGTTTCGCCGGCCGCAGCGCCGAGAGTCTCGTTATAAATCAATTCGCCTTTTTTATTTATATAGTTGAAAGTTTCGCCGTTTCTGACGTAGGCTAATCCGTTGATAAACGGCCCGGCTTCGGCGTATTCGGCTTTTATCACGGTTTCGCCGGCGGTATTTATAAAACCCCATAATTCATTTATTTTAACCGCGGCTAAGCCCTCACTGAAGTTGGCGGCATATTCAAATTGAGGCTTGATCGATATCTTTCCCTTCGCATCGATAAAACCGTAATGCCGGTCTATTTCAACGGCGGCCAGCCCGCCGCAAAATTCTCTTGCTTTATCGAATTGAGGCTTAATTACGAACTTGTCGGCGCAGTCGATATAACCGAATTTTGAAGAAGTTTTAACGCAGGCGACGCCTTCGCTGAAATCGTCGGCTATGTCGTAAGCGCATCTAATTACCGCTTCGCCCTTTTTATTTATGAAGCCGAATTTTTTATTTTTACGAACCATCGCAAATCC
>CAYTCW010000010.1:32707-41520 GCA_964436235.1 uncultured bacterium | reverse complement strand
CGCCTGTTGAACGGCCGCAACGGCGGGAGTTTCCGCGGCAGCAGACGCGGGCGCATGTTGAACGGCCGGCGCGGCGGCCGGCTGGAAGGATTCTTCAACTTCCGGCGCCGGAGTGTCTATATATTTTTCGATTTCGATAAGTTTTTTTAAATCGAATAAAGTTTCGGCGGCCGTTTCGATAAGGCCGTTAGATTGTTCGCCGGCGAATTCGACGGCAGGACCGTAGCCGGCTTCGATAAACATATTGAGCGAATTAAGCGCGGCCGCTTTTACGCGCGGCGATTCGCTTGCGGCAAGAGTTTTGAGCTCGTTAAATAATTCATCGCATATAATATGGCCGGCAGCCGCAGCCGCAGCCGCTTTCATTTTTTCGGAGCCCGAAGATATCATAAAATTTATTACTTTCGAAGCTAAGTGAGCGTTGAGGCTTTTAAAGAAATTACGCGCGTCTGATGCGAGTGAATGGTTATCATCGATTATAAATTGAGTAAGGAAAGGATAAGTTTTTATGCTGTTTATCGTTACTAAAGCATCGAATACGGCGCGCCTTATTTCGGCGCGGTTGTCGCCGTTAAACGATGCTATGCGGCGTATGTCGGCCTCGCCGCCGCGCTCGCCGAGAAGCGTTATTAAAAAGCATATTACCGCGGCGTTTTTTTCTTGCGAAAGCAGTAAAGAAATAAAAGCCGTTGAATTTTTATAATCTTTTGAAGCGCGTAGTTTAATAAATGTAATTTTTTCGGCTTCATTTTCAAGCTGAATGTAGTGGTTGATAAGTCCGGTTAAAGTCTCATCGCAAGCTCCGCTATGGGTGTTTTCAGCGGCTTTTAAAACGCGGCGTGCAAAAAAACGGATGGATATGGATTCATCGTAACCGGCGATATTTTTTATTAATAAAATATTTGCAGGCGTGGGATTTAAAGCTAAAAGCAATATGCCGCGCCGTCTTTTTACGGTCTCTTTTGAATTCAAAAGAAGTAAAATAGAATCCAAATTATTCCTCCACTTCTACTTAGAAACGATTTTGTGTTATAATATATAATAGAGATCACCGGAAATCGCGTATTAATTTAATGCCGGTTATTCGCGCCGCGAAGACACATATAAATTATACACTATAAGTTTTTTTTTGTATAGTGCGCCGCGAAATAATGTTGAAATTATTTATAAAATATATTATAATGTCGTAACCGGCGCGGCTGCTTAGCTGATTGCAGCGCTTCTTAAATTAAGATAACCGGAATTATTTATTGTGAAAGTGGTTTTATGAGAGTTATATCAGGCAAAAAAAGAGGTAAAAAGTTAATCGAATTCGACGGCGGCGATATCAGGCCGATCACCGATATGGCTAAAGCTGCCATGTTTAACATATTATTCGATTCGATAATCGATTCGAAATTTTTAGATATATATGCCGGAACCGGCGCGGTAGGAATAGAAGCGATTTCGCGCGGCGCGGCGCACTGCGTTTTTATCGATTCGTCGAGAGAAGCGGCAAAGATAATTTCTAAAAATCTCGAATTGACAGGATTTTCCGACAGCGCCGGAATTATAATAGCCGATTGTAAAACGGCCCTTGAAAAAATAAAAGGCAGGTTCCATTTTATTTTTATGGACCCTCCGTTTTTTGATAAAATAGATAACGGAGTTTTTGAAATTATCCAGCGCAGAGACCTTCTTATCGGCGGCGGCCGGCTGATACTTAAACATTTTGAAAAGGTGAAACCGCCGGACTGCTTCGATAAAATCAAACTATGCGACAGCAGAAGATACGGAAATTCCATGCTTTCATTTTATTCCGCCGCCGTAACCGCAGAACCGTTAACCACGGATAAGATATAAAGGAACGAAAACATGACAACCGCGATATACCCCGGATCCTACGATCCGGTTACTTACGGGCATTTGAATATAACCTTCAGGGCCGCCTCGCTTTTTGATAAAGTAGTGCTTGCGCTTGCTATCAACTCAAATAAAAAATGCCTTTTTTCTCTTGATGAACGGCTCGATATGATAAAACACGGCGTGGCGCATTACGCTAAAGAAAAAAATCTTAACGACGCTAATATCGAGGTCGCACAATTCGACGGCTTGCTCGCTAATTTCGTCACTAAATTCGAAAAGCCCGTCATCATAAGAGGACTGCGCGCGGTAACGGATTTTGAGTATGAATATCAGATGGCCCTGATGAACCGTTATCAAAATTATCAGGTAGATACCATGTTTTTAATAGCCTCTTTGAGATATTCATTTCTCAGCTCGTCGATCGTAAAAGAAATTGCCCGCCATAACGGCGATTATAAAAAATTAGTGCCGCCTTTCGTTTATGACCGGCTCTGGGAAAAGTTCAATAATCAGACGAAATTGAATGTTTAAGATAACGGCCTGCGGCGCTTATCAATATTTGAGCCGCGAGGCATAGAGGCATAATAGAAAGTAAAAAACATAGAAGGCATTCGTTAATGATAGAAACTGGAAAGATAATAAGAATAGAAGATGATTTCGTTTTCGTCGAAATGAAAAATAATGAGTTTTGTTCGAAATGCTGGCGCTGCAATGAAGAATTCGAAGATGAAGACGAGTTGATAGAATCAGACGAAATCGATTACGAAGATCTTAAAGTGCGCCAGGTGCTCAAGATTAAAACCGATCTGAATGTCGAAATGTATGATCGCGTCGAAATTGAAGTGTCTAATAATATTTTTTATGTAAACCTATTGATCGAGTATGTCATACCCATAGGTGATTTTATTATCGGCTTTGCCGTCGCTTATTATTTTTCGTTATATATCGAGTATTCGTCGCCCTTAACTAACGGCCTGGCGCTCGGAACGATTTTTTTCACTATATCCTACTGGCTGGCGCGAATGTTCTCAAGTGAAATTATGGCGTCATGGAAAAAATATCCGAGAATTGTAAGGATAATTAAAAATTAAAGATGAGATGGTGATTATATGAAACGCTTATTTATGATGCTTATAAAAATATCTTCGCTCGCCGCTTTTTTTGCTTTAATAGCGCCTGCGGCCGCTTATTTATTTTTTGCCGGAACCGGCCTTATAGCGGAGCCAGGTAAAGGCGCTCCCGAAGCCGCCGGGCAGATAAAAGTTCTCAAAGTAGGCCGCATACCGTATCTTGACCCGCGCAAGATGGTAAGAAATTATGAAAGCATGATGGACTACTTGAAAAAAGAGCTCCAGCTAAACGAAGTACGCCTCGTTTTGACTCCCGATTACAATACTCTTACCCAGTTTTTGAAAGAAGGCAAGATAGATGTCGCGTGGCACGGCGTTTTCGCATATCCTAAGGCGCGTGAATTGACCGGAGCCCGAGCTATTTTAACTCCGGTGTGGTCCGGCAAAAAAAGCTACTGCGGAATAATAGTCGCAAGGGCTGACTCTAATATTAACTCCGTTGCAGACCTTAAAGGAAAATCTTTCGCCTTTACCGATAAAAAAAGCGCATCCGGTTATTTTCTTCCGACTATTTTTCTTCTCGAAAACAACATAAACCCTGAAAAAGACTTTTCAAGGGTCGATTATATAAAAAAACATGATAACATACTCTACAATGTTCTTTATAAAAAATTCGACGCCGGCGCGGTTTACGATAACTCTTTTCAGCTTCTTAAAAATGACGATGAAAGAAGCCAGCTAAAGGTAGTTTCTAAAACCGCCGATATACTTAACGAGCCGATAATGGTCAGAAAAGACATGCCGGACGAATTATCAGCTAAAATCAAAGCTGCTTTTTTAAAACTGAGTTCATCCGACCCGGCTACAAAGCACATTTTAAGCGATATCGGCAATCTCGACGGCTTTACCGAATCATGTGACGCAGATTACGACGGAGTGGTGCAGATGGTCGAAAAATATAAGCATATATTCGAAGAACGCACGGACGAGCTCATAAATAAAAGCAGTGGCGGCAGCAATGAGACTGAATTGAAAAAATAAAGTTTTAAAGTTTTTTTATTGACTAAGTCGTTATTATATGATAGAATATTCGCAAATTATAATGTTACTTTTCCAAATTACTCAGGTTTGCTCACTCTCAGGAGGTATAAATGCTTAACGGCCATAAAAAAACTATCACGATATCAATAGCGGCGGTTTTATTTGTTTTAACGGCAATGATCGTTTTCGACGCGGCGCCGTCTTTTTGCCAGCAGCCGGCTATCAAGGTTTTGAAAGTAGGCCGCATTCCCTATCTCGATCCCCGCAAAATGGTTAATGACCATCAGAAAATACTTCAGTATCTAAAAAAAGAACTCGGTATCGAAGACGCCCGCTTAGTGTTGACTCCCAATTACGACGAACTGAATAAATTTTTAAAAGAAGGCCAGATCGATATCGCATGGCACGGCACTTTAAATTATCCGCAGGCGCGCGTTACAACCGGCGCTAAAACGATATTAATGCCCAAACGCTTCAATAAAACTTCCTACAAAGGGATGATCGTCGTCCGCGCGGATTCAAATATTAACACAATAGCCGATTTAAAAGGTAAATCCTTTGCTTTTGTCGATAAAAAGAGCGCATCCGGTTATTTTTTCCCGAAGATGCTGATGCTCGAAAATCATATCGATCCCGATAAAGACATTGCGAGGGTCGAATATATAAAGAAACACGATAATATATTATACAATGTTCTTTATAAAAAGTTTGACGCCGGCGCCGTTTATGACGATGCGCGCGAACTTTTGAAAAATGATGAACAGCGCTCGCAGATTAAAGTATTAGCCAGAACCGCCGAAATTTTGAACGAGCCTATAATGGTCAGAAGCGGATTAGACCCTGAATTTGAAAAGAAAATAATAGCCGCTTTTTTGAAACTCAATAAAGACAATCCTGAAACGGCACATGTTATAGAGCATCTCGGCAACGTTGAAAGTTTCGTGGCCGCCGCTGATAAAGATTACGACGAAATAGTCACTCTCACTCAAAAATATCAGAAAATATTCGAAGAAGAAGTCCACGACACTAAAGAAGTTAAAATAAACTCCTCGATCTGCCCGACCGATGCTACTACTGAAAACAGCGTTAAGTAGTTTAGTTTCGACCAAATGAAATCAAATGAAAGTTGAAATTTTGATATGGTGCATGAAGAAATAAAGTTCAGTTTAACTTATAAGTTCATTATATTCGTTACCGCGCTTATCGTTGTAGTACTATCGGCGGTAACCTATGTGGTCGTCACTCACGAGCAGGAAATTATTACTCAAAAAATGCGCAATTCCGGCCTTTTGTTGGCGCGCACTCTGGCTAACGTTTCAAAAGGCCCCTTAATGCAAAGTGATTATACCGGCCTTAAAGGCTATATGGAAGACATTAAAAACGACAGCGAAGTCGCTTACAGCTACATTTTTGAAGAATTAAACAAAACCTGCGTGGTTCATGTAAATAAAGTTGATTCGCAAAATTATGAAGGCGCGCAGTTTTCCGAATTTACCGATGAAGTTTCACTCGCCGCCCTTAAAGCGGCCGGCGAATTTATCCAGACCTGGCGCGAAAAAAAGACCGGCATCCGCTTTATCGATATATCATGCCCGATAATGGAAGGCCAGACTAATTTCGGCAGGGTCCGCATCGGCTATTCGTTGAAAAAACTCGAAGAAGAACTCTACTCCACCGCCCGCAAAGTTATTTTAATAGCCGTTGTGGCCATTATATTAGGCTTTTTAGTTTCGATCATTCTCGCCCGCATAATACTGCGCCCCGTCTCGGAACTCGTTGACGGCGTCGATAAGATTTCTTTCGGTGATTTCGGCCACCAGATACAGGTTACTACTTCCGACGAACTCGGGCTCTTAGCCGAAACCTTTAACCGCATGTCTTATAACATTTCCGTGCTATACAATGTTTCTAATAAGATGAACTATGTGTCCGACCGCGACGAATTGCTTAAAATCATTATGAATAACGCTATCGATGCGCTTAAAGCCCAGAAAGGCTCGATAATGCTGTTAAACGATGACAAGGAACTCGAACTCAGCCTTGTAAGCGGACATTCGCACGAAATGAAAAGCTATATCAAACTTAAAATGGGCGACGGCGTCGCCGGCACGGTTGCCGAAACCGGACAGCCTTTTATTATTAACCGCGGCGAAAACGACGAACTCTTTAAAAAATACGCCGAATTTATCAAGCGCAGTCAGATCGAATCGCTGCTTTGCGTTCCTCTTAAAATAGAAGACCGCGTTATAGGCGTCATCAATATAGTCAATAAAAAAGACAATCTTAAATTCAATGCCAACGACACTAAATTGATGATGGTGCTCGGTTCTCAGGCCGCCGTTACAATCAATAAAGCTAAGGTTTACGAAGAATCCATTACCGACGGCATGACCAAGCTATATATACACAGATATTTCCAGGCGCGTCTCGACGCCGAACTTTCCAGGGCAGCGCGCTACGGAACCAAACTGTCACTGCTTTTATTCGACGTTGATCATTTCAAGAAATTCAATGACACTTACGGCCACCAGCAGGGCGATATTGTTCTTATAGAGGCAGCTAAAATAGTCAAAGATTCAGTACGCGATAATATCGATATTCCTTGCCGCTACGGCGGAGAAGAGTTTACTATAATAATGCCTGAAACCGATGCGGCCGGCGCGCGCGTTCTTGCCGAAAGGCTTCGCAAGCGCATCGAAACATACGAATTTCCCGGGCAGGAAAAGCCGCTGCATGTGACTATCAGTATCGGCGTTTCTATTTTTCCGGACGACGCCGCCGAAAAACTTATGCTGATTAAAAAAGCCGACGACGCGCTTTACCGCGCTAAAGAGGCCGGCAGAAACAATACCCAGATATATTCCGAAACGGCTGCCGAAGAAACAAAAAATCCGGAAATTAAAAAAGAAGAAGAAGAAAAATCACAAATTACCGAAGGTAAACAAGAACCTTCCGCCAATCTAGAATCGGAAACGAACAGTGAAAAAAATCCCGCCGGTCATTAATATCTCGGTTTCTCACGGAAATTCATATATTAAAACTGCAGTTTATATAAATAATTTGCAGAAGGCATTTTTCAGGCTCGAATCTAAAAAAATGCCGTCAGTTAAACTTTATCTTTCCGAACTTATTAAAATATTCGATTATTCTAAATTAATCCAGCCACACGGCGTTATCATGGCCGTTTCGGCCACTAAAAAAGACACCGCGGATTTCTACCGCAAAGTCTGCGCTAAAACCGGATTTAAATTGCTGATGATTACGGCCGCATTGAATTTACCTATCCGTATTAATTACGATCCGCCCGATTCCCTCGGTACAGATAGAATATGCTCCGCGGCGGCCGCTTTTGAAAAATATCGCGGCGAAAGCGACACTCTCGCCGTTATCGACTTCGGAACGGCGACGACCTTCAATATAGTGTCTAAAGGCGTTTTTGAAGGCGGCCTGATACTGCCCGGATTCGGGCTTTATAAAAATTCGCTCGGCGATTCGTGCGATTATCTTTTCAGAGTCAGATATAACCGTATCGCTGGTTTTTTATGCCGCGATACGGCTTCTTCGCTGATAGCCGGAATTTACGGCGGCTACCCGGTGCTAATAAACGGGTTATATCATAAATTGCTTAACGACGCGCGCATAGACGAAAAAAAAGCCTGCCTTATCATCACCGGCGGCTATTCTAATTTTTTTACCACAATGCTCGAACGCCCCGTTATATGCGATCAATCGCTTGTCGCCGACGGAATTAATATGATAGCGAATTTAAACAGATGAACGGCAAAAGTAGATGAACGATAATATTTATATAAAAAAACTTAATATAGGTAAAGTGACGCTTGAAAATAATCTTATTTTAGCGCCGTTAGCCGGCGTTACCGATTATCCTTTCAGGCTTATCTGCAGAGCGTTAGGCGCCGGGCTTACCGTTTCCGAAATGGTGCACGTCACCGCGCTTACCCATAAAAGTAAACATATTCCTACCCTTACCATGCGCGGCGCGAATGAAAAACCATTTTCAATACAGCTTTTTGGAAATAAGCCCGAACATTTCGCTAACGGCGTCCGCTTTATTATCCGCAATGCCTTGAGCGAGATCATCGATATCAATATGGGCTGCCCGGCCAAACAGGTCGTATCGTCGGGATCGGGTTCGTATCTTATGAAAGAGCCTGAGCTCGCCCGATCGATTATCAAAGCCTGCGTCGATGCCGCCGCTGAATTCGGTGAAGCCGCCCTGCCGGTTACCGTTAAAATAAGGCTCGGCTGGGACTTAAATTCCATCAACGCCGTAGATTACGTTAAAATGGCGGAAGACTGCGGGGCCGCCATGGTTACCGTTCACGCAAGGACCTACTCGATGCGTTTTTCAGGAACGCCCCTTTATCACCACGTTGCCGATTGTAAAAAAGCCGTTAAAATACCGGTGGTAGTCAATGGCGATATAAACCTTTACGATTCGGTTAAAAAAGTTATCGATATCTGCGGCGCGGACGGTGTTATGATCGGAAGAGCGGCCATGGGACGCATATGGATCTTTAACGATGTATTAAGGCAGGCGGCCGGTAAAAGAATGCTTGACTTTAGCATAGCTGATGTTATAAAATTAATGAAACTGCACGGCCGTCTCGTCGGGGCGTTTTATAGCGATATCAACGGAGTGGAAAGTTTTCGAAAACAGCTGCTGTGGTACACAAAAGGCTGGTACGACTCGGCTAAACTGCGCGACAGGCTTAAAACGGTTTCAAGCGCCGATGAAATAGATTCAATTCTCGATGAATATATTAAACGCACGGGCGATTCAGCTCTGCCGGCACATAAAACCTTTAACGTTTATGATCGCGTATAATATAAGCC
>CAYTCW010000010.1:4836-32607 GCA_964436235.1 uncultured bacterium | reverse complement strand
GCTCAGACGGCGTTTCCGCCCGGAGAAATATATTTTTCACCAGAAACCAATATCGAAGAAAAATTCGCCGGCTTTCTCCACAGGGCGCAGGGATCGATATTTATATGCGCCCGCTCGCTCGATTCTAAAAAAATAGCCGAAACGCTCATCGAGATCAGAACCAGAAGAATGCTGCCGATCAAACTGTTGTTATATAAGCCGTCAGCGGCCGATAATCCGTATATAGAAAAATTCTTATATTATAATATAGATGTCGTTTTAGCCGAAAACCCGGCCGGCTTCGATCATAACTTCTGCATGATCGATTTTAACTCAATTTACCTTTCATCGGCCGATTTTAACTATAAATCACTCAATCAGGATTATAACTACGCCATGATAATCAGCGGCAACGAAAAGTTCGCCGAAAATTTTCATCACGAATTCGTCGAAATGTTCGAAGGCGCTTCCTATGGCATCGCTTCGCCCGTCAATACGCCGAACGCGAATATCAGCGTTAACGGAGCGACTATCGATACCGCATTTCTGCCGGAAGACTCCATAGACGCTAAAATTACCTCGATTATTTCAAAAGCCGGCTCTAAAATAAGAATTATATCGGCTGAGTTAAAAAATTCACTGATACTTGATAATATACTAGGGCGTAAAGACGCGGTTCCCGATATAGAGGCGCTTTTTGAATACGGCGATAATGCGGTTTCTAAAACTGAATATGAAAAATTAAGAAAGGCCGGCATATACGCCGTTTATAACCGCGGATTCACTAAATTGAGCGCAAGCGTCGTTATCGTCGATAATAAATACGTTATGCTTTTAGGCGCAAATAAAGCTAAAAACAACACATCCGAAGCCGATTCTTCTTTTGTAACCATTAATTCCGCTTCAGTCGCTTCTGAGTTTAATAAATTCTTCGATTCGATTATGCAGAAAAATACATTCGATATCACTTTGACCGGCCAGGTTCTGAATTCATCAAATAAACTGCCGCTCGATAACACTCGCATCTGGTTCCAATCACTTACGGCGACAGCTTTTACAGATCATCTCGGCTGGTATGAAATTAAAGGAACGCTTCCTGATGAGTTCATGATAACGGCTGAACGCGAGTATTATTTTTCTAAAGATATAATTTTTTTGAAAAAAAATGGAAGAAGGCTTGATTTTTTACTCAATCATATTATATCATATAATAGCTTAAGCGGTTTTATAGTCGATAAATATTCACGCTCGCCGGTTGCCGGCTGCGGACTCACCGCCGTTTATATTGAAAATATTACGGGGACGCGTACTTTCATCAGAACCAATACGAACGAAAAGGGTTTTTTCAGTTTTAAAGCCCTGCCCGTCGGAAGCGTCGATATCGAAATATCGCATCCTAACTATCAGAAGCGCGTTGAAAAGGCATATACGGTCAGCGGAAACAAGCCGATCAACCTGCAGAATGCGATCGAACTCGAAACTAACTATATTATAACCGCTTACCCGAACCCGGTTTTTGAAGATAACTTTTTGATAAATATTAAAGATTCCCGCGTCAGCGCCGAAGTGCCGCGGGTGACCATTAAGCAGAACAATTATATCGAAATTCCAGTTCCCATGGCGATTGCGGCCTCAGGCGACATGAAAAATATATACGTCGGCAACTATATTATTAAAAAAGGATACTACGGCGCCGCGCGCATAAACGTTAACGGCGGCATGTCGTATAAAGACATAATGATAGATTTTTTACAGGCATATAAAAAATACGCATACTCCGCGCCCGAACGCGGAATAAGCCTTGCCATAGCCGAAAATTCGGTAAGGCGCTCCGGATATATTTCCGTAAGCGGCGATGAGAGCGGGTCATATCCGCTCAACGACGGGGAGTTAAGACCGCTTTCAGGCCGCCGCGCTCCCGTCGATATCAATTTCAGCCGAAGCCTTTCGATTGCATCCGATAGCAAGGCTTCTGACGCTCCCGGTTCCAGCGTTATCGAAATGAGCGTGGGCGCCGATGAATATTATAAATCGCAAAGCGGCGCTACTGGCGGCCGCCCGCATATTTACCGCTTCGATCCGGCTGAGGCAAAATGGCGCTTCCTCGAAACCGCGGTGTACGAAAAAACCGGAAACGCCGGCGGTGCCGGTGCTTCGGCTGAAGTAAAACTTAAGGCGGCTTTAAAACGCTCCGGCAAGTACGGCGTTTTTATAGATACCATGCCGCCGGGGATCCAGACGGTTAAGTCAAAAGGCGGCCGGCTGACCGTTAAAATTAAAGATAACGGCTCCGGACTCAACGGAAAAAGCCTTTCTATTTTTTCCAAAAGCCGTCCGGTTGATCAAGAGTTTGCGATTATAACCGAAAATGATCTGTCAGACAACAATATTAATGAACGCGAATATGTTATAGGCGGCGCGAACAGTCTTTCTGAAGGCGATTTTTTAATATGCCTCAGCGATAACAGCGGAAATTATTCGCTGACGCCGGTTTCAAAAATTAATAAAATGGCCGTAAGGCAAAACGAGGAGCAGGTGGAGGTTTATCCAAATCCCTGCCGGAGCTTCGCTAAATTCAGAATTAAAAACGCGGCATTAGACTACGTAACCATATCCGTATATGACGTGTCAGGCAATAAAATGTTTGATGTATGCGACAACCATCAACTAAACGGTAACGATGCCGAAGTCCCGTTTAACCTCGATTCCCTTAACGGCTATGGCGCGCGTAATTCGCGTTTGGCCAATTCGGTTTTGTTTTATAAGGTTAAATTCGCTTCAGGCGCGCAAAAAACAGGCAAGCTGGCAATTATTAAGTAACTTGTTCACTAGGAAGGTTAATTATGGGAAGAAGACGCAACGCAAGGGTTCTCGCCCTCACATTTATGTATCAATATGACCTTAAAACCTATGAAAAGATGGAAGATATCATTCACTACACGCTTTTTATGGATGAATACGAGGTCGACGTCGTTAACTATGCGACCAGACTCGCTTCAGGCCTTGTAAAAGCGCTCGAAGAAGTGGATGAACTTATAGTTAAATCGGCCGAAAACTGGACGATCGGACGCATGGCCACATTAGACCGGAATATTCTGAGGCTTTCGATATTTGAAATGCTTTATGAAAAAGACGTTCCTAAAAACGTCACCATCAACGAGGCGGTTGAAATGGCTAAAACCTACAGCACCGAAAAATCAGGCGAGTTCGTCAACGGAATTCTAGATAAAATCAGTAAAACCTATATCAAGGAAAAAAAGTGAGGTAGCCGCTATGGCCAGGGTTGAAAAAAAATTACTTGGTCAGATTTTAATTAACGCTAATTTAATCACCGATAAACAGCTCGAAGAGTCCCTTAAAGAACAAAGAAAAACGGGACAGACTCTCGGTTATATTCTGGTTTCTAAAAATTATATTTCACAGCAGGATCTAATTAATTTTTTCGAGAGTAAACTCGGTATTCCGTACGCTAATTTAACTAATTACGTTATCGATCCCGAAATAGTTAAATTCGTTCCGTACGATATCGCTTCCAAATATAACCTCATCCCCCTGCTTAAAGTTAAAAATACCCTTACCATAGCAATGCTCGATCCGCTCGACAGCTTCGTTATCGATTCGCTTAAATATACCACCGGCTGCGATATCAAGCCGCTCGTCTCGACGCGCGAGGAGATCGAAAAATCACTCGAACTTTACTATAACGTTAAAAAAAATGTGAAGACCGATTTAGCCGCCGATAACGAAGCCGATTTAAACGAACTTCAGCAGTTCGCAAATAAACTTCAGGGAATACCCGAAGCGCTCGCTAATATCGACGGCTCATCCGATAACGCGGCGCCGGTCATTAAACTCGTTAATTTGATTATTTTAAAAGCCATTGCCGACGGCGCTTCCGATATTCATATAGAGCCGTCCGATAAAAATTTGAGGACGCGATACCGCATCGACGGCATACTCCACGAGGTCATGACGCTTAGCAAAGCGCTTGAACCCGCCGTTACATCGCGTATTAAGGTTATGGCCAATATGGATATTTCCGAAAAACGCATACCGCAGGACGGACGCGCTGAAATGAAATTTCAAAACCGCAGCATCGATCTTCGTATTTCCTCTTTTCCCTGCGTTCATGGCGAAAAGATAGTTTTAAGAATTCTCGATAAAACCGGAATTATGATACCGCTCGAAGACCTTGGCTTCGCGCCTGAAGTGCTCGAAAAATTCAAGGCCGTCATAAGAAAGCCTAATGGTATCATCTTAGTTACCGGTCCTACCGGCTCCGGTAAGTCCACCACGCTTTACGCGTCGCTCGATAAAATTAATTCGGTCGATAAAAATATCGTTACTATAGAAGATCCGGTTGAATACGAACTCAGCGTTATTAACCAGGCGCAGGTTAACGTGAAGGCCGGTTTTACCTTCGCGGGCGGACTGCGCTCGATATTGCGCCAGGACCCCGATATCGTAATGGTCGGCGAAATACGCGACCATGAAACCGCTGAAATAGCCATACGCGCCGCGCTTACCGGACATTTAGTCTTTTCGACGCTGCACACTAACGACGCTTCAGGCGCCGTTACCCGCTTGATCGATATGAAGATCGAGCCGTTTTTGATATCTTCATCTATAATATGCGTTATGGCACAGCGACTCATTCGTAAAATATGTTCGAGCTGTAAAACAGCCTATGTGCCGTCGCCCCAATTTATCGATAAAATAAACCAGCTCGTCGATGCCAACCTGCCTGATAATTTCGAACTATACCGCGGCGCCGGCTGCGCTTTCTGCAAACATACCGGCTTTAAAGGCAGAACCACCATCAATGAATTATTAGTGCCTAACGAAAAAATACACGAGGCTATCGTTAATAGAGCGCCGACTTCGGTCATTAAAAAAGAAGCCAGGAAAAATGGAATGAAAACACTAAGAGAAGACGGTATATACAAGGTAATCGAAGGCTTGACGACTATCGAAGAAGTAATTAGAGTAACGCAGGTCGATGACTATTAATATTAACTTTGATTTTGATTTATCGCAAATAACTTTTTCTACCGAATTGCGCGTCCGCTACGCCGAAACCGATACCATGGGCGTTGTTTACTACGGTAATTACTTTACCTGGTTCGAAGTCGCGCGCACCGACGCGTTAAGACAAATCGGCTATCCATATTCGCTTCTCGAAAAAGACGGCGTGCTGCTTCCCGTAGTAGAGGCTTCCGCCCGCTATATGGCGCCTTTTCGCTACGACGACGAGGTGGCCGTTAAATCTAAAATTACCGAATTCAGCGAGATTAAAATCGTTTTTACATACGATGTTTATAAATTGCCCGAAATGAAACTCTGCACAAGCGGAAGAACCCGCCACGCATTCATAGGGCCCGACGGTAAAGTGCTTAAAAATGATCCGGACGGTAAAATAAAAAAAATAGCCGGCCTTTTGAGCGATTATTATAAAAATCTAAATAAATAAGGTGTGATTAGATGATTTCAAAAGAAGAAATCACCAGAATAGCGAATCTGGCCATGCTCGATTTGAGCGATTCCGAAAAAAATGAGTATGCCGCGCAGATTTCATCGCTGCTCGATTATTTCAAGCAGATACAATCTCTCGATCTCGCAGGCGTCGAACCGACGAATCACGCTCTGGTGGCGGATAATGTACTTCGAGAAGACCGGGCTTTCCCGTCGGCCGGACAAAAATGCGTTATCGCCGGCGCGCCCGATACCGACGGGCAGAGCTACCGTGTGCCAGCTATTATCGAGACTGAGGAGTAATTATTATGACCGGAAATTTTATTGAATATTCCAACTACGAACAGATGCCGCTGCACTTCAAACCGGCCCATGAAATCCGGCGCATGCTCGATTCTAAAGAAATATCGCCCGCCGAACTGCGCGCGCATATAACCGGACGCATTAAAAAATACGAGCGGCTTAACGCATTTTTGTCGGTTATGCCGGCTGAAACCGGCTCTGAAACTGATAATGCCGGTCGCGCCTCCGCGTGCGCATCTGCCGGCGATAATAACTACTGGTCCGATATTCCGGTCGCGCTTAAAGATAATATCGCTACTAAGGGTATTAAAACAACCGCCGGGTCTAAAATATTAGAAAATCACACGCCTATCTACGACGCTGCCGTCGTTAAAAAACTTAAAAAATCCGGCGCCGTTATTATCGGTAAAACCAATATGGATGAATTCGCCATGGGCTCATCTACCGAAAATTCCGCCTTCGGCGCTACCCTTAACCCCTGGGATACCACTCGCGTTCCGGGCGGTTCGTCGGGCGGCTCAGCCGTTGCCGTGGCCGGCGGAATGGCTTATATGGCTCTCGGTTCCGATACCGGCGGCTCTATCCGTCAGCCTGCCGCGCTGTGCGGAGTTTGCGGAATGAAGCCGACCTACGGTTGCGTATCGCGCTATGGATTGATCGCTTTTGCCAGCTCGCTCGATCAAATCGGGCCTTTCACGCGCGACGCCCTCGATATGGCCGCAGCGCTCGACGCCATCTGCGGACACGATCCTGCCGATTCGACTTCAAGCGATAAAAAACACGAGCCGATCTTCGATCAAATTAAAAATAACGCCGATATTTCTAAACTTAAAATAGGTATCGTCGATGATCACTTCGGAGAAGGCGTCGATTCGGGCGTCGCTTTACAGGTGCAGGCCGCCGTCGATCAATTCAAAAAAATGGGCGCCGAAATAATCTCGATCAAACTGCCCCATACGCAATATGCCATTCCCGTCTATTACCTTATTGCAACGGCTGAAGCCAGCTCTAACCTCGCGCGCTTCGACGGCGTTAAATACGGTTTCAGAGCGCCTGAATTTAAAAATCTTAAAGAAATGTATATGAAAACACGCGACGCCGGTTTCGGCGCAGAAGTCAAACGACGGATAATCCTCGGCACCTACGCATTAAGCTCGGGTTATTACGACGCTTATTACAAAACGGCCCAGAAGGCGCGCACTAAAATTAAAGAAGATTTTCAAGCGGCATTCGCTAAAGTCGATTTGATATTATCACCCGTTACTCCCGCTACTGCATTTAAATTCGGCGAAAAAACTGCCGACCCGCTCGCCATGTATATGTCCGATATATTCACCATATCAGCTAACTTAGCATCTATCCCCGCGCTTTCAATACCGTGCGGTCTTAGCGGCGGTATGCCCGTCGGTCTTCAGCTTTCGGCGAATTATTTCCAGGAAAAACTCCTGCTCGCCGCCGCTCATCAATATCAAAAACATACAGTCCATCACATGCGCTTTGCAGCCGTTGAATAGGTATCAGCAGGAGGAGAATAAAGAAATGAATTATGAAGCCGTTATTGGCCTTGAAGTCCACGTTCAATTGAGTACCGATACTAAAATATTCTGCTCATGCTCCGCACGCTACAGCGGAAATGAACCGAATTCGAGCGTTTGTGAAATTTGCAGCGGCCAGCCCGGCGTACTGCCGGTTTTAAATAAAGAAGTACTGAAACGCGCCATTAAAACCGGGCTCGCGCTTAATTGCAGCATCGCTAAGCGCACTAAATTTGACCGTAAAAATTATTTCTATCCCGATCTGCCCAAAGGATATCAGGTCTCCCAGTTCGATATGCCGATTTGTGAAAATGGCTGTATAATCGTTAACGACGGCAAATCCGAAGTTAAAAAAGATAAAAAAATCGGCATTACCCGTATCCACATGGAAGAAGATGCCGGTAAAAATACCCATGATACCGCCGGTATCCATTCATTCGTCGATTATAACCGCGCCGGCGTGCCGCTACTCGAAATAGTTTCTGAACCCGATATGCGCTCAGCCGCCGAAGCTAAAGAATATCTCGAAAAATTAAAGGTAATACTTAAATACATAAATGTTTCCGATTGTAACATGGAAGACGGCTCGCTTCGATGCGATGCGAACGTATCAATCAGACCGGCCGGCCAGCTTGAACTCGGTACGAAGGTCGAAATCAAGAATATGAATTCATTCAGAGGCGTTCAAAAAGCTATCGAATTCGAAATTGAACGGCAGACTAAATTATGTGAAGCCGGCTCTAAAATCTGCCAGGAAACCAGGCTGTACGACGAAGCTAAAGGTATCACTCTCACCATGCGTAAAAAAGAAGAAGCATTCGATTACAGGTACTTTCCCGAACCGGACCTGCCGCCTTACGACATTACCGATGAAGAGATCGATGCGGTCAAAGCTGCTCTTCCTGAACTCGCGGATGCTAAGTTTCAAAGATATACGCGCGATATGATGCTTGGCGATTACGACGCCGCTTTGATCGCTAATAATCCGCCGATCGCAGCTTTTTTTGATGAATGCGCTAAAACCTGCAATAATTATAAGGCTATTACTAACTGGCTGCTCGGCGATATCGCTAAAAAAATGAATGAACTTTCAACGGCTGATATTTTCACGACTAAAATCAGGCCGCAGCATCTTGTGCAAATACTTAATCTCATCGATAATCAAACCATATCAGGCAAAATCGCTAAAACCATAATTGACGAGGTATTTGCCACCGGCGATGAAGTCAATGCGATTATCGAAAGACTCGGATTAATTCAAATCAGCGATAACAGCCTTATTTTAACCGTTATTAATGAGGTTATAACCGAAAATCCTAAGTCGATAAGTGACTTTCTCGAAGGTAAACAGGCGGCCGCCGGCTTCCTCGTCGGACAGATAATGAAGAAGACTAAAGGAAAGGCTAATCCGAAAATCGTTAATGAAATGCTCAATGCAGAATTGGCTAAACTGAAAAAAGCATAACATATCTAATAAAGTGGGGTATTATGAAGGAAATATTTGTAATAAAAACTTCGGAAGAAGATTTTATAAAACAATGTCAAAATAAAATTATTAGCGTGCCCATCGATACCATCTATAGAGCCTCTCTATATGTTGCCTGTATCGATTCGCAAACTCTTAAATTGCAGCATTTAGCTAAAATAGCTGCAGTTAAACTTAATGAAGATAATAACACCGATTCTAAAGAAAATATATCTACCTACAGCTATTGCCTCTATATCAGGCCGTCTAAGTTAATTAAACTTCCCGAACCTATAGATTTTTCGGCCTGCGTTGATAACATGCCGCAATACCTTAATTTTGAAGATATACTCGGAACCGTTAAAGATAACATCGAAGCTCTTAAAAATAAGAAGAAGTTGTCTAAAAAAGAAGTTTCACTCATCGTTGCGCGCTATCTCGAACAGGGCATTAATTTCAGCGTCAGTCAGAAGCTCGAAGACGCCTATAATCTTTTCGACCGCGCTCTTGATATCGATAAAAATAACTACCTGATATATTTTTACCTCGGCAACATATACGTTGACCGCGCCATACTCGAACTCGCCATCTATTACTATCGTAAATCGATCGAAATTAATCCGCGATTCCATCATGCCTTCAATTACCTCGGACTCGCTTATATGTATCTTAACAAAGTACACAATGCCGTTGAATGCTGGGAACAGGCGCTTAATCTCAACTCTAAAGATGAATTCGCACTTACTAACCTCGGCAAGGCGCTTATCCAGCAAAAAAAATACCCGAAAGCGCTCGAAATACTCAATATGGCTAAAGAAGTCAATTCTACCAATTTATTCGTCTATAACCTCATAGGAGTCGCTAACGCTAATCTCGGCCGCCTCGACGACGCCATCGAAAGCTGGGCTAAAATTATAGAGGCCGGACAGGATGATGAATACCTGCATCTTAACCTCGCCCGCGCTTATTTTGAGTCGCAACGCTACAGAGAGGCTCTTGAAGAGTACGAAATACTCCTCGATATGTTCCCGGCCGGACACGATCTGCATAAACTTGCCGAACAAAACATAGAAGTACTCAGAGAAAAAGTATCCGAAAAAACCGTTGTTATCAACTCGATCAAAGACATATCGCCTTACTTTATTCAAAAATTCGGTATAGCATTTCCTAATATCGATGATGATCTGTCTAAAAAGATTAACTTTAATAAACTTGCCGACTATATCCTGATGTTCGATCTGTCAAGTTATAAAATCAAAGCTATTATCTTCGATAAAGATAAAGAAGACGACTCTATCACTTATGACGAGGCCGCGCAAACCATCACTATCGGCCGTGAAGCATACAAAACGACCATTAAACTCCGCAAGTCGCTTAAAAAAATTAAAACGCTCGCGCCGCACAAAGATAAAGACGATGAAACCGTCAATAAAGGTGAAGAAGATGCGGCTGCTAAAGATAAAGAAAAGGAACAGATCAAGATAAGACAGATCCAAACCCAAAATGAAAGCTCCCGTATTTCTTCCGAAGAGATACAAAATGCCCTCGAACAGGCACAGTCATTAGTTTCGATGGAACCTAACAACGAATGGGCGCATTATAGCCTCGGTTCCATTCTTGCCCAGATAGGAAGTTTTAAAGATGCCGCGGCCGAGTTTTCAATAGCATCGACCATTAACCCTAATAACGCCATTGCATGGTATGCGCTCGGTTTATGCTACGTTAGAATGAATCAGCTCGATGAGGCCGTACAGGCCCTGCAGCAGGCTATTATATCCGTGCCCGATTCCAGGCTTACAAGCGTTTATGAAGAGTGGAATTATAAAGATTCACTCGCTTATTTCGGACTCGGTGACGTCTATATCCGTAAGGGCATGTTCGACGAGGCTATTAAAATTTTTAAAAAAGGACTGCTTATCGACGCAACCTCGGCACTCGCTCATTTTCAACTCGGCACCTGCTACGAAGTTAAAGAACAATATGATGAAGCCATAGAATCACTGCTTAACAGCCTTTCACTTAATCCTAATTTTTCATACGCATATTCTAAACTCGGTATCATTTATTTCAGAAAAGAACTCTATAACGAGGCACAGGTGATGCTCCTTAAAGCCGTCGGCTACGAAAACCCCGATAGTGAAAGTTATTATTTCCTCGGCGAAGTCTATCTTAAATTAGCTAAACCCGAAGACGCTAAGTACTGCTTTACCAACATATTACAGACGGCTACCAAAGACGATATGTATTACGAAAAAGCAGCTAAAAAATTAGAAGAACTCGGAAATAAAAAATAATACCACAATATATTTTATGAGGTGAACATTTTGAATAATAACTATAATACCCATAAACCAAATTCTCTATTTCTTAACAATATCTCAATTCTCGCTTTATTTCTCGTTATTACCATTATGACGGCTTCCGGATGCTCGTGCTCCGCCGATAATAACGCCAATTCCGTCTCAAATCCATCAGGCGGCGCAGCGGCCGCATCTAAAACTCTCACCCTCGCCATTCCTTCCGATCTGACCGCCGTCGATCCCGCTATGTCAAGCGACGTTACATCCGGCCAGGTACTGTCTAAAATATTCGAAAAATTGATCAACCTCGATAATAATATGAACATAGTCTGCGAACTCGCCGATACTTTCGAAGTTAATTCCAATTGTACCGAATTTAAATTCATACTTAAACCCGGCGTCACTTTCTCCGATGGTAAAACACCCCTTAATTCAAAATTAGTCAAAGACTCATTCCAACGCGTCGCTAATCCCGATACCGTCAGCCCGCGCGCCAATATCTTCGATAAGGTCATCGGTTACGATGAGTATATCTCTAAAGCTACTAACGAAATTACCGGCATTACCGCCAATGGCGATTACGAAGTTATTATCAAAATTAAAGAACCGTTCTCGCCGTTTCTCTACAATCTCACTATGGTGCCCGCGTCGATCACCGCGATTGATAACGGTAAGATCATCGGAACCGGGCCTTTTGTATTCGCTCAAAAAAGCGACGGCGCTAAGCTGACTCTTAATAAAAACCCTCACTATCATAACTCTGCAAATGTTCATATCGATGAAATAGTATATAAAATAATTCATGACCAGATGACGCAGATTTCTGAATTCGAACTCGGTAATATCGATATACTCAACCTTAGCACAATTAACGTTAACCGTTTCGTTACCCCCGCTAACAGCGCTAAATACAACATTCATAAACAGCCTAAACTTAATATATACTACATAGCATTTAACTTTAATAAAAATATATTTACTGATAATATCAGAAAAGCCATAAATATGGCTATTAACAAAGAAGAACTAATTAATTCGCTTATGAAGGGCACTATGACGCCCGCGCGCGGACCCTTTCCGCCGGCCCTTAGCGCCTTTGATCCCGCACTTGAAGGTTATAAATACGACCCGGCTAAGGCTAAAAAATTAATAGCCGCCGAAAAGCCCGAAAACCTTAAATTCGACCTTTACTATAAGTCCAGTAACGAAACCGAAGACCTCATGCAGCTCATTAAAGAAGATCTGTCTAAAATCGGCGTTACCGTTAATCTTAAAAAAATGGAATGGGCCGCCCTTAAATCTGAAATTGTCAAAGGTAACCTGCCCGCTTATTACCTCAACTGGTCCGCTGATTTTCCCGATGCGCATAATTTCCTGATACCCCTGTTTCATACCAAAAATAAAGGTGCCGGCGGTAACCGTTCATTTTTCTCCGACGCGGCACTCGATGCCGATATGGATAAACTCGAATCAACCTCCGATACAGCCGCTTATAAAACACTCGCTCAAAAGATACAGAAGGAGATCGTTGAAAAAGCACCCTGGGTCTTCCTGTGGCACGAAATTGAATACGCCGCCAGCCAGAAATATATCCAGGGCTACGATGTGCCCAGAATATATTCCATGGAAAATTTCGTTAATATTAAAATTAATAAGTAACCAATTTAGTAACCAATGTTTTTAATTATCTTTCCATATCACATTATTCCATTACCCATTTGATTAATACATGATAATTTTATAGTTGGCCAGTATATAATATATGATTAATTTTTTAATTGAACGATTCGTTTATTGCGTTATTACACTGCTTATAGTCACTTTCATTACCTCGGCGCTTATATTTTTAATACCGGGTGATCCCGTCCTGTCTATCGTCGGCGAAAACGCATCGCCGCAGGTTATTAAAAATATACGCGAAAAATTACTGCTCGATCAATCGTTTTTCGTGCAATACCTCGCCTACCTTAAACGCCTCGTCAGCTTCGATCTCGGTAAATCATACGTTACTAACCTCGATGTGTGGGAAGTTATTAAACAACGCTTCCCCAATACATTGCTGCTCGCCGTCTCCGCCATGATTTTTGCCTCTATTATCGGCATTGCTGTCGGCTTTTTTTCCGCACTCTATAAAGATTCATATATCGATAAAATCAGTAGATATTTTATCCTGCTCGGTATATCAACGCCCGTTTTCGTCCTCGGCGTCATCCTATACACCGTTTTTACCCTCAAATTTAAAGTAATTAAATCTATTACCGGCTTCGATAGCTTCTATAATCTTATATTGCCAACGATCGCTCTCGGTACCCAGAGCGCCGCTTATATCGCGCGAATTACCCGCTCTACCGTCCTGGATATTAAAAAACAGGAGTTCGTTAAATTAGCCAAATCCAAAGGACTATCAAGAGCCTATGTCAATACCTGGCATATCTTCGTTAACTCGCTCGCACCAATTATTACCGTAATAGGCTTAGACTTCGGTTCCTACCTCAACGGCTCCGTTATTACCGAAACTATCTTCGGCTGGCCCGGCATCGGTCTGTATATATTCAAAGACGGTATCGGTAACCGCGATTTTCCCGTAATTCAATCCATGGTGCTTTTCTGCGCTGTTATTTTCATCTTGATCAACTTTATTATCGATCTCGTTTACTTCGCCTTAGACCCGCGATTGCGCGATAAAATTAAAGAATCATAACCGGGCCGGATTAAGGGGAGGCCAGGAGCCAGCGGCCCCTGCCTCCCCTTAAAAACCCCTCCAACCCGCATTTTGCCTGACGCTTTAAGACCGTTTGCCGTTGATTTTTCTGTCATGCCTTTAGTTTAGTGTTGTTGGTTTGATTACTTTATGCCTTGAATATTCAATGCTTAGCTTGACGGTGCTACTTTGCTCTTTACTGGTTGCTCTTTACTGTTTGCTCTTTACTTACTTTTTTCTTGCCTTTTTGTTTTTTTATGCCAGTTTTGCTTGTTTTCTTGACGCATGCGCTTTGCGCCTGCGTCAAGGTTGCAAGTGCGCACGATTGAAAATTAAGTCCACCGCTTACGATAATGCAACTCCGGATAACTATACCAATATGGTTTTAATGCTTTTTTGCTTTGATTGTTTTAAACTATAATTTGACGGGTAACTGCATTGATTTAATTCCCTCTAATAAAACTATAATTCTATACTCAAATAATTTCTCATTATATAAATAACAATACTAAACTTTTAATAAAACAAATACAACATCTCAAAAATGACTTTATTTTTTGCCGATAATGTATCTTATGTAAACCAAAATATTAATAAGGTTCCTTTTCATTTTGGATAGGTAGTTTTATGCGGGTGCCAGATAATTTTTCGGGGCCGCGTTCGAAAATCCCTCCGGGATTTTCGCCGCTCGTGCTCGTCACCTCTCGCCCATCCTTGGGCTCCGGTGACTCCGCAACGCCCCTTCAAAATTTATCTGTCACCCGCTTTAACCTTAGAAATATATTTAACATTTTTTTTTGCCCACACAACCATTGGCCTAATATAGATAGTAATTAAAAAGCTGATTTTTATTAATGCATTACCGTGAGCGGTAAACTTAATAAACGGTAGTCCGATAATAGCACGCAGGCGCGCTCGCTGAGCGCGCCTGCAAATATACGAATATTGAGAAACTAACTTAAAGGCAACAAACTAACAAATGAAAAAACTTTGAAATGGCAAGAAAAAGCAGGAAAAAGCAGAAAAAAGCAGAAAAAAGCAGAAAATAACAACAAAAAATAAACATATAGAAATCAAAATCACGCTGCCAACAGGCGGCGTGATTTTATATTCAGGGATAGTGAGGGGGGGAACTGGGGGGAGAGGAAGGGCTATTAGTCCTTCCTCTCCCCCCGTCAAAATTCTTATTGATATTTGAGATTATTTAATTTCGGTTTCGGCGGTTATGGATTTAAGTTCGACGGGGTGGGTTGATTGAGTCTGGGGTGTTTTGGTAAGTGGTGTGTTAGTTAATTGGTTAGTTGATTTTGTATTATCCTGGATTTTGATCATGGGAGCGCCGTATAGTTTGGCGAATTCGTTATAGTAGAGTTGGGCGTAGTATTTATCGTGGATAATGACGATATTTTCGTCATTTTTGGTATTAGCGGCTTTGGTATAGTTATGGGAGCCGGTTATGACGACGGCGTTGGTATCGGATTCATGGTCGAATACGATGAATTTATGATGTAATTGTGAGCGCGGATTGGAGTCTTTTTTTATATTCATGTCATGGTTCATAAGGGCGTAGAAGCCGCTTGACTTACCGCCGGCGGAGAGGTCGTCGCACATACCGCGAACTAAAACGCCGGCTTTATGGCGGGTGATGAGAGCATCTTCGATATTATCGTCTGTGAAGGCGAAAATGACGAATGAGACGGCGGAGATTGCGTTGCGTATATATTGAGCGATAATGCCGTTGACATCGTCGGCGGGTGAGAAGTAAATTTCGACTTCGACGGAATCGATGGAGAATTTATGTTTAGATCTGACGGGGCTTTTTTTAGAGCCAAAAGAGAGTTGGTCGTACATTGTGGAGAATTCTTCGGAATAAATAGCGGCTGCATCGACGGAGTCAAGGATCAGGGCGTTATTATGGTCCTTAAGGGTATTATTATCGGTAGTGTTATAGGAACCGGTCCATACTTTTTTAGAATCGACGACGCAGAATTTATTATGGCATTCGCCGCTGCCTTTAGAGCCGTCTGACATATCGGTAACTATAACGATGCCGGCGGCTTCGAGTTGGGCGTAGAATGGAATGAATTTTTTACTTGTGTAGTATTTGGATTCGGTTATGATTTTAACGTTTTTACTGCCGAGTCTTTTAGCGGCTCTAATGAAGGCGTCGATAACGCACTGCCGATTGATCTGGTAGAAGTGCGCGATAACAGAAACAGAGGCGCTGTCTATGAAGTTAGCGAGTTCGATGTCGATATTTTTGGTATCGGGCGGATCGTTGAAAAAAACTTTAATTTTATCTGTAGGCGCCGAAAAAGCCACAGGGGTAAAGACCGTAGAAACGGATAATATAAAAATAAAGGCGGCAATTAAGTAAGAAGCCGGGAAAATTTTAAACTTCATAATCATCTCCTCAATAAATTAAGTTATATAGATCTAAAAATAAAAACAGAATACAAACAAAAACAAAAAAATAAAAAACTTAAAACACACTCGATTAGGTTAACATAACTATAATTATTGGAATAGAGATTTTTACCAAAAAACGGAAATGTGCGAAATGATTTATTCATGTTAACATAAAAATAATTATTAGAATCGATATACTTTTGTTTGAAATTATGCCAACTTAGTTTTTATAAATGAGCTTTATCAGAGTATGCCGATTAGAATTTATGGTCAGACAATGCTTTCGGAGTTTTGAAATTTTTAAAATTTAAGCCTCTCTACATGCTTCGCAATATCCCCGATGGCTTAGACTCAGGCATCAGGGTGTCGGCGGTTTAGGCGCGGCCGGCTTTTGTTGCTGATTGGTGAGTTTCAGATACGAACCATGAGATAATTTAGAATCTTTATTGACGCATTTTATATCGATTTTTTTGCCGGGCACGTCTTCTATGGCATAAAATGATTCGTTAGTAGTCTGTCCTTCAGCGTTGGGACATCTGGGTTCGGTTTTTAAATATCCGCCCGTAAGCAGTCCGCCCAATGAAAGGTCGAAATTATCGCTCACGACGGGGTTTTCCATATAATACATTCTGACGGCGTTGTGTATGGTGCCCATATTAGCTATACACGCCTTTTTTTTAACGTCTTCTTTTATTTTATTAAAATTCATAACCGCTATAGATATCAATATGCCGATAATCGCTACAACGATCATCATTTCTATAGCTGAAAATGCCCTGTTATTTTTCTTTATTAACGACACCATAATTTTATTCCTCCATAAATTGGCTGTTTATTTATTTCCGGACGTTTTTTTATTTACCCTTTTACTAGTTTATTATATTTATTAACCGCGAATCTATCGGTCATCGACGATATATAGTCGGCGATTGTCATTTCTACTGAGTCCTGCGGATCGACTTTTTTATGTTCGCTGAATAGAATATCTTGATTAGCGAAGTAGAAATCGAATAAGAAATGTATTATTTCACGGGCTTTTTTTGCCTCGTCAAACTCGTCTTCTTTAAGGTAAACGTTTTCAAATAAAAAATCGCGCAGCGAGTTGGTCGCGTTTAAAACTTCGTCCGACATAATAATTTCTTTTTTATCGATACTGTTTACTATCACGTCAGTGACCATGTTGTCTATTCTTTTGGCGTTGGTCGCGCCTAATATTTTAAAAAATTCGTCGGGTATTTGTTTTTCGGTAAGAAGACCGAACGATAAAGCATCGTCTAAGTCGTGGTTGATATAGGCTATTCCATCGGATATTTTAACGACCATAGCCTCGAGCGTTGATGGAAATTCATCGCCGAACGCCGTAAAGAGGCCGCATCTTTTTTTGGAATGTTTGACAATGCCTTCTCTGACTTCGTAACATAAATTAAGTCCGCGCCCGTTCCTTTCGAGTTTATCGACCACTCTGAGCGATTGAAGACTGTGTTTAAATCCGCTTTTAAGAATCTGGTTTAAAACCGTTTCGCCGGTGTGGCCGAACGGCGTATGGCCGAGGTCGTGGCCAAGCGCTATCGCCTCGACTAAATCTTCGTTGAGCCGCAGTGCGCGCGCGATAGTTCTGGCTATCTGCATAACCTCGAGCGTATGCGTGAGGCGCACTCTTATGTGATCGGTGCTCTGCCTGATATACACCTGTGTTTTATCTTTAAGCCGCCTGAATGATTTGGAATGCAATATTTTATCGCGGTCTTTTTGATAGCATGTACGATAAACGCATTCAATTTCTTCTTTCTCACGGCCCCGTGTTTTAGAGGATAATTGAGCGTACTCCGACAGATAATCGCGCTCTTTATTTTCGAGCATAATTCTTATGAAATTAAAATCCTGTTGATTATTCATATAAAATTAAATCGTTATAATAGATAAATTAATCGCCGCTGTTATGTTTATCGGCCGCCGTGCCCTGCCATTTGAAATTAATATTATTTTCGATTCCGAGCAGTTCGTTGATGTAATAAATAACTGGAAGCGCTATTTCATCGATCGTTTTCGGGTTATGATAGAACGGCGGCGAAGCGAGCATGACGTCCGCCCCGGCTTTTGACAGTTTAGTCATATTTTCTAAGTGAATGGTCGATAAAGGCATTTCGCGGGCAACAACTATTAATTTACGCCTGAGTTTTAAAATATTTGACGCGGCGCGCGTGATAAGATTATCGGCGATGCCGCCCGCTATTTTAGCGACCGTATTCATGCTCGCCGGAACTATGACCATCGCATCGGCTCCGGCGGTGCCGGATGATATGTCGGCGCGTAGATCGTCGTTATTATAAATCTGAAAAACGTACTTTTTCAGTTCGGTCCTGCCGATCTTCGTTTCGTCTTCTAAAATTTTAAAACCTTCTTCTGAAGCGGTAAATAAAACTTTTATATTACGCCTTATAGTGAGCCATTTTAAAAATTTAACGCAGTATATAGAGCCGGAGGCGCCGGTATGCGCGACTATAATTTTCATTTTTCACCTTTTATAAAAAAAATATTTTAATTAAAAATAAAACGGTTAAATATAAATAAAATAAATCAACCTGCTATATTATATTTAAAATTTAGAATAAAGTCAACTATTATTAATTATAGCAATATATCTTGAAACTAAATAAGGAAAAATTTTGCGATAGCCAAAAATTTTAAAACCTTCTTCAGTAAACAATTTTAAAATATCACGGTCGCGGGGCAGATTTTTAATTGAATCGACGAGATATTTATAAGCCCCTGTATCAGTTGAAAATATCGATGCGCAAGCAGTTATGAAATAATTATAATAAATCTGAAAAAACTTAAAACTTTTAATTTTAAATATATTATTGAATTCTAATATTGAGCTTAAAGAAAGGGTTTTATTAACGATTCTTTTTAACTCTATTGAGATGAATTTTTTAATATCCGAAAAATTTCGAAGGCCGAAGGCGATGAAAACGATGTCAAAAGACGAGTCTATAAAGCATGAGTTGTGGGCGTCGCAAATCACGAAAGAAAATTCGATGTTATTATCGTCGCGGCCGCCGGTTAATTTGCGGACCTTCTCCTGCGCGATTTTAAGCATTGGCAGTGAAAAATCTGAACAGCATATATGAATCGGTTTATCGGTAAAAAAAGAGCGCACGATTTTATCGTTTTTAAGCAATTTATAAATTTCAACGGCAATATCTCCGGTTCCGGAGGCGATGTCTGCAATTTTAAATCCGGAGTTATTGGTTTTAGCGTATGATAATTTGATAAAAGCCGCGATAGTTTCTTTAACGAAAACTTTACGCCAGTAAATATCGAGGCCGCCGGTTAAAAATCGGTTCATAAAATCGTATCGCCCGGAAATGCCGTCGAACATCGATTTTATAAGTTGTGAAAAACTATCCATTAAAACAACGACTCCATTAAAAAGCAATTTATGATAATCACAAAACAAAATCAGGGTTACATAATTATAATTATTGGACGTAAGTATCTTTTGCTACCATCGGGTGGCTTGAGTCG
This sequence comes from uncultured bacterium, assembly GCA_964436235.1. Classification (GTDB taxonomy): domain Bacteria; phylum Muiribacteriota; class UBA9980; order UBA9980; family UBA9980; genus UBA9980. The sequence goes on along the minus strand of CAYTCW010000010.1, from coordinate 12,915 downwards.
ATATGTTCGAGTTTGTCGTAGTTAGTGTTTCTGCGAAACAGCCTGTAGCCTGCGTTAGTGGCTATATTGTAAAGCTGTTTGACGTTCGTTTCGTTAATTAGCCCTGTCGCTCTCACGACTTTTTCTTCCATCAATATGCCGCCAAAATCATTCGCGCCGAAAGCTAAAGCTAATTGCCCAAGTTTTACGCCTTCAGTCACCCAGCCGCTGTGTATATTTTTTATATTATCGAAGAAAAGCCTTGCACAGGCTACAGTTTTTAAGTAGGAAACTCCGTCCGCCTGTTCATAGCCTGATAGTTCAGTATTCGCAGGCGAAAACGGCCATGGAATAAATGCCCGAAAGCCGCCGGTTTCATCTTGAAGGTCTCTTACTTTTTTCATGCTGATAAAGCGTTCTTCGATTGTTTCACCCACGCCGAACATCATTGTGGCAGTCGTTTTCATTCCGATTTTATGAGCGGCTCTCATTATTTGAAGCCAGCGTCTGGAGTTTATCTTATTCGGCGATATTTTCGTCCTGATCCTGTCAACTAAAATTTCACCGCCGCCGCCTGGAAGTGAATCGAGTCCGGCCTGCTGGAGAGCTTTAAGCACAAAATCAACGCTCTTTCCGCTGCCTTTAGCTATATGGTCAATTTCCGGAGGCGAAAAAGAATGAAGCGTTATTTGCGGATATTTATTTTTAATCACTTTTAACAAATTCGTGTAATAATCAAGTTTAAGCGAAGGATTTAAGCCGCCCTGAAGCATGATCTGACTTCCGCCAATTTTAACCAGACCTTCTATCTTATCGAGTATTTCTTCGTTAGACAACACGAAAGAATCACGGGATTTTTTAAGACGGTAAAAAGCGCAAAAACGGCACTTGCAGTCGCATATATTAGTGTAAGTAACGTTGCGGTCCATGACGAAGGTTACTATATCCCCGGCTTCTTTATGAACCTTCCGCCTTATATAGTCGGCGGATTCAGCTAATTTATAAAAATCAGCGGTATTATAAACTTTAACGCAATCTCTTACGCTGAAACGATCACTCATTAACATCACTTCTTTTAATGGATTTATTTTTAGGGCAATAGTTTTATTTTTTTAAGTCTTTTTTCATATTCTTCAAGAGCCATGATATGTTGCTGTGTTATATCATAACTGAGAATTTCATAGTAATCTTTTGCAATAATTTCACTTATTTTTGAACGCTTCGAAATAAAATCTATAAAATCGGCTTTATTCGAATTAAAAAATTTGACCTTTGATTTAACCGCATCACCGATCAGATCGCAAATAATTTTATTGCCAAAATAAAAATCGGCTCGGGCGGCAAATACTCCGAAAACGAAAGGCAGCGAAGTGAAGCGGTTCCAGAGCGTGCAAAGATCAAAAAATTTATTTTTTTTATCGGTTTCCTTATTCATCTGGTAATATTTAAGGGCTTCATCTCCTATTGCCATTACCGCGCTTATTTCATCCCGGGAAAGCGCGCGATCGATTTCTTCCGCTCGTACTTCGCCGGTAATAAATTTAATGCGATCGTTATCAAAATAATCTTCAGTTAATATTTTTAGCAGTGAAACGGCCGACGCCGATTCGTCTGAAAGCAATATAACGCCGCCGGAAAGCTGATTCATATCTTTTTTAGATATCAGCAAAACCGACATAACTGAATTATTTGCGCAAATGCCTATATTGCCTATCATTTGAAGTCCGGCACGGTTTCTGACATATTCATAAGTCGAGATCGTTGCGATATCGAGTCCGCCTTCAGAAATTAACTTATTAAGCCGCGCAGGCGAGTCGTAAATTACTTCAAATTCAATATCGCCGCCAGGGCTAACTGCGCGTCCTGATTTTTTTAACGCGTTTTTTACGGTTTCTTCAATGCCGCACGAATCGAATGAATGATAAATAGGAAGTGAATTGGCGTATTTGATAAAACCTATTTTTACGGTTGTCATATTAACTTCTCCGTATTTTTAATAAATATGTCGAATCGGTTTTTACAGCTTTTTTACCGGCGCCCTCTATTATTTTAATTAAATCGCTTTCGCGTGTGAGGCCGGGCGAATATGCTCCCGCTGCCCTTGCTATGCGCTCGTCGAATGAAGTTCCGCCAAGGTCGTTAGCTCCGAAGTAAAGGGCGGTTTGGGCGAATTTAAGGCCGAGCATATTGTGCAGCGCCTTTATATTCGTAAAATTATCCAGAAAAATACGAGCTATGGCGATGATCTTTAAATCGTCGAACCCGCTGTTGTAACGGTTTCTGTTAACTTTTACATTTTCGCCGTAAAATGCTAACGGTACGAAACTTTTGAATCCACCGGTTTCGTCTTGAAGATTTCTGAGCAGTTCTAAATGTTTTACGCGGTCGCCGTCGGTTTCGATATGGCCGTAAAGCATGGTCGCGTTAGTCGGAATTCCAATCCGATGGGCCTCTTTCATAACGCCGAGCCAGGCAGCCGATTTTATCTTCTTTTCACAAATAACGCTCCTGATTTTATCGTTGAAAATTTCGGCGCCGCCGCCGGGCAAAGCGTCTAATCCGGCCGCTTTAAGCCTTTCTAAAACCTCGCTAACGCTTATTTTAGCAAGCGATGACAGATAATCTATTTCAACGGCGGTAAATGCCTGAATAGTTATTTTGCGGCTTATTTTCTTAATGGAACGAAGCAGGCCCTCATAAAACGATAGATCATATTTGGGGCTGAGTCCGCCCACTATATGCGCTTCGATATGACCGTCATCCGAAGATTTAACGGCTGCCTTAACCCGTTCGATTATATCGGCGGCCGATTCTTCGTATGCGCCGTCGTCTCCGGCGTCTTTTGAAAAAGCGCACAGTTTGCACCTGAGGCCGCATATATTGGTGGGATTGATATTTATGTTATATGAGTAATAGACTTCTTCGGCGGCAGGCGCAGAATCTTTCATACGGCGCGCCGCCATTTCGCCTATGGCGATAATATCATTGGATTCGAATAAATATAGCGCGTCCTGAGCGTTTATTCTGGCATTCGAATATACTTTTTCTTTGATTAATTTCATCTTTTTCATATTGATAATCACATCCGGTAGTTTAGTAGAACGGCAAGCAGCATCGCTATCGATACGAGGCCGTTAACGCTGAAAAATGCCGTATTTATATTTTTAAGGCCGCCGTCTTTGAGCAGTTTATGTTCGTAGATAAGAAGCGCCGCGCAAATTATGACGAAAACATAATAAACGGCCTTCGCTTTTATTAAATAGCCGGTCAGAATAAATCCGGCGATAGTCATAAAATGAAGAATTCTCGAATAAAATAACGCTTTAGCCACTCCGGCGGCCGCGGGAAGGGAATGTAATTTTTCTTCTCTGTCGAAATCGATGTCCTGGCAGGCGTAAATGATGTCAAAACCCGCCGACCAGAATAAGACCGAGGCCGAAAGGACCACCGGCGCAAGCGTCAGAACGGTATTGACCGCTAAAAATCCGGCGGCCGGAGCGATACCGAGCGTTAATCCAAGTACGAAATGCGACAACGACGTAAAGCGTTTGGTATATGAATAAAACAACAATAAAAACATCGCCAGCGGCGATAAGTAAAAACAGACGACATTAAGCGCGTAAGCCGACGCGAAGAAAACCGAGGCTGATACGATTATAAGCGCCCAAACGCTTTTAACCGATATTAGCCCGGCCGGCAGCGCGCGGGTTTTAGTTCGCGGATTGCGCGCATCTATGGCGGAATCGGCGATGCGGTTAAATGCCATCGCTACGGTGCGCGCCCCCGCCATAGCGGTTATAACCAGAATTAGTTTAGTTACTTCCAGTCTTCCTTCCGATCCAATTAAAAGCCCCATAAAGGCGAACGGCAAAGCAAAAACGGTATGTTCGAACTTGACTAATTCGAACAGCACCTTAATTTTATTAATAATATTAATTCCGCCGGATTTAACGCCGTTAATTACATTACCCGCTTTCAAATTTCAAATTTCAAATTTCAAATTTCAATTTTTAATTTATATAAATATAATAAAAAAAATCTAATTTATATCTTTAATTTCGTAACTGAGAAAATTTTCGTCGGGCTACCGGCGGGGCGTTTCACCAAAAAGCGAAACCCATTTTTCATCGACGATTTTTTTTATTCCGCTGCTCATCTTAACTAATTCGGGCCACTGCCGGGTGCCCGGCGCGTTTTTTTTATTAGTGGCGTCGATGGCGACTTTAGGACCGAAACCTTCGATAAAACTAGCGTGGTCGAGAATATCGAGCGGGCCGTCGAAGGAAAAAACATCCCTTTTAAAATCGGTGTTGGCTAAAAGCGTGAAAAGCGCTTCTTCATTATTGTGAATATCGGTATTTTCATCGTAAACGACGATATTTTTAGTGAACATAAGCTGGTTAAGGCCCCAGAAAAAACTTGCGATCTTATGGACCTGGCCTGCGTACATTTTCTTGATCTTAACTAAGGCCAGATTATGAAAAACGCCCGCAGCGGGGAATCTTATATCTATAATTTCGGGGCACTGCAATTTGAGCAGCGGTAAAAATATCCTCTCGGTGGCAAGGCCGAGAAAATAATCTTCCATCGGCGGAATACCCACGAGAGTTTCAATGAAAACGGGATTTTTACGCATGGTAATACATTTGATATTAAAAGCCGGATATTTATCGCGCGGCGAGTAATAACCGGTATGATCGCCGAACGGCCCTTCATCTACCATTTCATTTAAATCTATCTCGCCTTCGAGTATTATCTCGGCGTGCGCCGGCACTAAAATATCGGATAATTCGCTTTTAACGAGTTCGACGGGCGAGTTGCGCAGAAAACCGGCGAAAAGAATCTCGTCAACGCCGTATGGCAGCGGCGCCGTCGCGCTGTACATGGTCGCAGGGTCCGCGCCGATAGCCACCGAAACCGGAACTTTTAATTCGCCGCGTTGACGGTAAACTGCCGCCGTATAAGCGCCGTCTTTGTGGCGGTGCCAGTGCATGGCGGTCTTATTACCGCTTATTACCTGCATTCGGTACATGCCTATATTTTGAATACCGGTGATCGGATTTTTAGTTATAACTAAGGGAAAAGTTATGAAATTGCCCCCGTCCTGAGGCCAGCATTTAATTATCGGAAAAATTCCAAGATCGGGCCCGTCGCTTTCTTTGATTATCACCTGGCGGCATGGCGCCTTTTCTTTTGAAATTACGCGCGGCAGGCAGTTGGAAACTTCGATAAGTTTGGGCAGCTCGGAAATTTTATTTAAAATTCCGCCGCCCGCCGGCGGTTTAAGCAGATTTTCTATCCGCCCGCTTATCGTCTCGAACTCTGAAACGCCTAATGCCGATAACATCCGCTCTTTACTGGCGAATAAATTCATGGCAAGAGGTATCGAACAGCCCGCCATATTTTTAAATAAGAGAGCAGGCCCGCCGCGCTTGACCATGCGGTCGGCGATTTCGGCGGCTTCGAGCGCCGGATCGACTTTTTCCGTGATTTCTATTATTTCGTTGCGTGATTTTAACAGGTTAATAAAATCATTTAAATTATTGAACATAAGCCGTATTATATCAAAATTTATTTTATTTTACAAGATTAAAAAAGGATAAAAAAAACGCCTAAACATATTCGTTTAAGCGCTATGAATATAGAGTGTGTTTTACGCGTGCGTTACGCGGGTTTATCGTTAACGGCTGTCCGCCGTTTTAATTTCATTTTCTTTAAGCGTTATATAAAAGAAATCCCTTGTATAAGGCTGCAGGCATCTTTGCGCTTCGCCCGACATTTCGTCGGTAAGTCTTACTGATTTAAGTTTCAAATTTCCCTTTTTATCGGTTCCGTTCGCCTTATAAGTGTATAAATAAGTATGGTAATCGTTTATATCTAACTGCATGGCGTAATCGCATCCCGCAAGAGACATTCCCGCCGCGAGCGTGTCATGGCCGAGTGAATTGCCCGCGCCGTATATAAGCCATCTGCCGTCGCGCGATATTCCGAGAGCCGAACGCCATACGCGTGTTTTGTTGTCAATCGAGGCGCCCCAGTAGTCGTGCTTCATGTTTACGATATTGTTTTCGAGTATCGGAGGCAGATTTTGCCTTAAATGAACTATATTTTCCGTAGTGTCGAATCCCTTATCGCCCCATGTGCCCATTTTGATGAACCCTTTTGAATCAACCATCACGGTAGCTATGCCTTTAGCCGGCGGCATATAAGATACGCCGTCCGCTATAAAGCCCCACTTGCCGTGTTTTGTCCTGAACCCGCCGTTGAAGGCGCATATCAGGTTGCGGTAAGTCGGTTCGTCCTGCGGAATTACGCCTCTGCCTTTAAGACCGATCGATGAAACCGGCTCATTGGTGCCGGGCACGAGCACTAAATTAGCTTTTGATATATCTATACACAAAAAGTGCATTACCGCAAAACTTCTTTTGCTATCCACGCGCAGCCTGGTTTTAAATGCGAGAGGCTGAAGCGAGTTTATTAAAGATACTTCCACGCTCGACCATACGCCTTCGTCTTTAATGGAGTTTTTCTTGAGCAGCGGCTCGATATTTGCCGGAAATATAACTCCCGGAGCGACTTCTACCGTAAGAGGCGCCGAGCGCCTTTCATCCTGAAGTTTCGCTAAGTACGAATTTAAACCGTTATAAAGATCGCTGCCCTTAGCCGTGTTTATCTTTTCAATCGATGATAAAAAAAATTCGTTATTTAAAAGATGGTCGATCAACCCGCCGCTTACCTTATTTTTAATTATCGATGCGCTTAGTTCAAGAGGCATTTTCGCTATAATTAAATCAAGCGATATTTCAATCGATGATAAACCATCGGTTTTATGATCCGTTTCAGCCGCTATTATGGTTTGTGAAGATGATACGACTTCGACTGAATCGGATTTTTCGGCGGCGATCTTTACTTCGACGCTTTCCGCATCGTCTATTTCGTCTTCAGTTTCACTGCCCTTAGTTATTCTGCCTGCCTCTTCTTCTTCTTCGTAGCCTGAGTATAATTTTCTCTTGAAATAATCCGTCGTGCCGTAATAAAAATCTTCAAGACGGGCTATTTTTTCGGGTCCTACAAATCCCAGATTCCTTACTTTTTCTACTAACCTTGGAATAAAAGGTTCATCAGCCTCTATGTAGGGAAGATATTCAACCGGAAAATCAGGCGGGTCGATATTGCCTGAATCAACGTTTAATGAGACATTTCTAAGGTTTTCGCCTTTTTTAGTTTCGATCTTCAATAAATTAACCGCTAACGATGAATTGGTTATACTGCTTACTTCGATATTCTGTTTGAAAAGGAACTGCCTTTTATTGGTGTAGTCGCCTTCCTGGACCGTCAATATTTTAAGGCCGTCGCAGGTGCTCGATAAATATGAAAAACTGCCTTTAAGAATTACGAGCTCCTCTTCTTCAGCCATAGAGGTTTCAGTTAAATTTTTAATATTGACTGCCTTTACGGCCGCGCCGTACTTATCAAAAAATACCTTGCCTTCGAATATTTCCGAATTTTTCAAATTAATTTCGTATGCCGAAAATATGACTGACTTTCCAAAATAACTTTCAACGAGACCTATCGAGTTAATCCAGTAATCATGGGAAAAAGCGAGTAAATTATCCGCTTTATCACGGTTGATTTTATAACCTTTGCTTTCGAGCAATTCATTGAGACTATGCTGGCTTACCGGTTTTAATTCGCTAAAACTTCCCTTGCCTAATATTATTTCCGGACATATTAACAAATACAAAATTAAAAGCGAAATTAATGCCGCGCCTGTTTTATATTTATGCCCGTATGCCAGCTTAAATGGAAAAAATAACAGCCGCTTTAAAAGGAAAAGTAATTTTAAAGCCAGCCTTTTCGCCATGCTGTTTTTTTCGGCCGCGCCTGACACTATATTTTTTTTAGTCGAATTCGATTTGACCACCTTATCGATATAATTCGAAAATTCGATTATTACTTCTTCTTCTTTTTCCTTTTCTTTTTCAACGGCTGCGCTTATTGTGATATTTTCGACTGATTTTACGGCCGTAACCCCGGCCGTGTCTTTTTCAGTTTTAATTTCGGCGGCAGGCTTTTCTTTCGGCGCCGCTTCAGGTATGG
>CAYTCW010000010.1:0-4736 GCA_964436235.1 uncultured bacterium | reverse complement strand
TCGATCTCCGATATGAGCATCGACTCGATAGTCTCGAGACTGTTTTTCTTGCCCGATTCCCTTACGGCTTTTATCGCCATCTGCTTGATGCGCGCATCTTTTTCAGTCATCGCTTTTATGATATAAGGCTTCGCCGCCGGCGAGTCAATTAAAAGAAGTGATTGGAAAGCGTATTTGCGGACTTTGAAATTTTGATGACTCAAAAATGAGCCGATAAAATCGATCTCGGCCTCGCCGCCGATTTTTGCGCAGGCGATGATCATAGCCGCTAAAACGGTTTCGCTTTTTTCCGTTTTTATGTAATCTTTGATCACATAAACCGCAAGTGCCTCCGACTCGGCTATAGCCTCGCGAAGCCCTGATAAACGCTCATCATTTTTTTCGCTGTTTAATTTCTGTTTTAATAAATTAACGTCCATAAATTCACCTGAAATTCATTAATAATTACTCGTCGGCATATTAAATATAGCAAATAAATAAGTTTTTAGGAAGGTACGCTGAATTCTTGACCGGAATTATATTGATTCTCAAGCGGCCGCCGTGTTTAAACCAATCAGCACGCGGGCCCTTATCAGTGAATGATTTTTGTTGAAGCCATACTTAAATTATATTTTTTCAATGCGTGATTTTTCTTTACAAATTACCAATTATGTGATATAAATATCCAAAAAAATCAAAACAAAACAATATAAATAGGGGAGGTACTTTAATGTCGTTTCAAATTAAGCTAAAAACTTATAAACTAAAGTTTTTAGTTTTTTTATTGTCATTATTCTTTTCTCTGGCATCTTCAGCCGCGATTAACGCTCAAACCGCTGAAATAAGCGCTCAGGTTCCTCAAAATTCCACTGCCGCCGCCGGCGCCGCTTCGACGGAAGCCGCGGCAGGACAAACCGCTGAAGCTAAAATCGAAATCAGCGGTGAAATCAAGGAACCCGCAGTTTCGCAGCCGGCCGCGGCCGTTACCGCGCCCGTGCCTGAGCAGGTTCCTTCTGTCCCCGCCGCAAGGCCTTTAAATGTCACCGCGTCTAAAGATACCGTCTTTATAACTCCAGGTCAGACGCTCGATCTATCTTCGATCACGCTGAAAAATAAAATTTCCAGAGATAAGGTCGAACCCGTTAAAATCGAATCATGGTCGGCCGATACCGGCAGCGTCAACTTAAATACCTATACCCCGCCGGACGCTAAGTTTAAAGGCGTCGTCACTTTATACGCCCATTATATGGACGGCGGTGTGATCAAAAAAAAGGAAATAGAACTTAAAGTCCGCAAAAATTATCTTGAAGACAGACTTATAGTTTTATACATGGCCCTCATCCTTGCCGTTATTATCCTGTTATCGATCAATAGCGCATTGTCCGGTAAAAATTATTTCATAAGAAGGATAGGCGGATTAAACGCCATAGACGAAGCTATTGGCCGCTCGACCGAGATGGGAAAGCCAGTTTTATATTTGACCGGCTTATCCGATATGTCGTCGATTTCAACGATCGCTTCCATCTCTATCCTTTCTTACGTGGCTACTAAAACCGCCGAATACGAAACTTCGCTTCTCGTTCCCTGCTGCCGCTCACTCGTTATGAATACGGCGCGCGAAGTCGTTAAAGAATCATACCTCGAAGCGGGCAAACCCGACGCTTATAACGCTGAAAATATTAAATATATCACAGACGATCAGTTCGGCTTCGTATCCGGCGTCGACGGTATTATGATGCGTGAAAAACCAGCCGCAAATTTTTACTTAGGCCACTTCATGGCTGAATCGCTTATTTACGCCGAAACCGGAAACAGCATAGGCGCCATTCAGATCGCCGGCACGAGCGAGTTTTCGCAGATCCCGTTTTTCGTGGCAGCCTGCGATTACTGCCTTATAGGCGAGGAACTCTTCGCGGCCAGCGCTTATCTATCGCGTAAACCCAAAGACGTAGGCACTCTGCGCGGCCAGGATATAGCTAAATTGGCTATCATGGTCATCGTAATAATAGGCGTCGTGCTCGAAACCATATCGGTATTAAGCCCCGGCTTATCTTCAAGCCTCGGAATGTATAAATCGGTATTTCAGACCAAGTAATATCTACTGAATCTAAATGGAGGTAATCAATAAATGTTTTTAAGAAAAACGCTTCCGCTTTTAATATGTTTTTTTTGCGGCGTTTTCGCTATCATAGGTTTCTTTTCGGCTGAAGGCACCACGATTAACACATATTATGAAAAATTAGCCAAATGGAATAGCATTATCGCCGCATTCGCTATGCTGCTCGGCGTCGGAAATCTTTTAAGGGTCAATTTCGTTAAAATATCAAGAAATCACCAGGATAAAGTATATTGCGCCATTCTCATCGCCAGCCTTATCACTACAGCGTCTTTCGGACTTATCGGCGGAGTTTATTCGTCGAAGTCCGTTTATTACACCGCTCCCGGCCAGAGTTTCGATTTATCGACTATAGCGGTTACTTATAAAAATGAAAACCGTAAAATAGAATCGATGAAAATTGAATCCTGGAGTGCGGATACCGGCAGCGTAAGTTTGAATACTTACACTCCGCCTTCGCCCGATTTTAACGGCGTAGTGGTGTTGTGGGCCGATTATATGAATAAAAACGAAGTCAAAAAAGTAAAAGTGGAGCTGCATGTCCGCAAACGCCCCGCATACGAAGGGTTTCTCGATTTTTTCAAAAATAAATGCGCATATATCTTCGAATATATGATCAAACCCATGCAGTCAACGATGTTTTCGCTCCTTGCTTTCTTCGTGGCTTCCGCCGCTTTCAGAGCGTTCCGCGCGAAATCCTTCGAAGCTACAATTCTCTTAGTAACCGCTTTTATCGTTATGCTCGGCCGCGTACCGATCGGCACTTCGATATGGCCCGGATTCGCCGGCATATCCGAATGGATATTGAGCACGGTTAATATGGCCGGCTCGCGCGCCATCACTCTCGGCGCGGCGGTCGGAGCCACCGCGGCGTGTCTCAAGATCATCCTCGGCCTCGAAACCAGATATTTAGGCGGTGAGTAATAATGGAAAAAATACTTGTATTCATTAAAACCTTAGACAGAAGAATTATATTCCTTTTTATCGCCATAGCGGTTGTAGTTACTCTCGTTAACCCGATGTATCTTGAAATCAGCGTATCTAAAAATGCCAGAACTTTTCTTGGCCAGCTCGATAATATCAACGAAAATGATAATGTTATAGTCTCTTTCGATTACGCCGCTTCCGGCGAGCCCGAACTCAAACCCATGTCATACGGCATTTTATACCGCCTTTTCCAGCGCAAGGCAAAAGTCGTAATGATGGGCTTCTGGGACCAGGGCCCCGGCCTTGCCGATCAAACGGTTAAAGAAGTAATAGCTAAATTCGAAAAAGACCATCCAGACCGCAAAATAGTTTACGGTAAAGATTATATCAACATCGGTTATAAAGCCGGCGGATTCACCGTTATTATCAATATGAGCAAGGCTATCAAAGAAATATTTACCACCGATAAAAACGGCGATGATATAAAAAGTTTCGAGATAATGAATAATATCGAGAAACTATCCGATATCAAAATGGTTTTCGCTCTTACCGGCGGTAATAACGGCCTTCTCGATATATGGCTCCCGTTCGCAAGCCAGCAGTACAACATACCCGTGGCCGGCGGCTGCACTTCGGTTTCCGCGCCCCAGTTTTATCAGTATATGAACTCCGGACAGCTTAAAGGCCTGCTCGACGGTTTTAAAACCGCCGCCGAACTTCTTAAGGCAATCGAATACACGGACGCCGAAACTAATAAAACGGCTAACCTTCTTTCGAAGGAAATCCATAAAATCGCCGACGTTCAGTCGATAGTACACCTGATAATAATGATATTTATCATAATAGCCAATGTTTCTTACCTTTACGAAAAGAAACAGGGCAATCAATAAGATCGGAGGAGTGAAAAATGTCTGATATAACTGTAGGAAACAGCGCCTTAAGTATTTTCATCGGAATAAATATATCCGCTATACTAACATTAGCCATATACAGCTTTCTATATAAAGATAATTTCTTCTATAAAGCCGCCGAATATATGTTCGTCGGCACTTCGGCAGGTTACCTTCTTTCAGTAGCCTATAACAACGTTATGTACCCTAACGTTTTCGTTCCGCTCCACCGCGGAATGACCACGGGCGATTACTCCGAATTCATAGTGCTTATCCCCACGATTATGGGCTTGTTGATGCTCACTATGCTAATTCCAGGCCTTTCGGTTTTATCGCGTATCCCTATATCCTACGTCGTCGGTTTTGGCGCGGGCGCCGGCGCTATGGCCGTCATCCAGACCGATATCGTGCCGCAGATAAACGCCACTATCATGCCGATACTGCCGCTCACATACGCTAATATAAATAATTTCGTGGTCGTCGCCGGCGTGGTATGCAGCCTTATATACTTCTTCTTTTCAACCGAACATAAAGGCCTCATATTCGGCACGGGCTCTAAAATAGGCATAATATTTCTTATGATAACCTTCGGAGCGCAATTCGGCACCACCATCATGGGCCGCGTCCAATTGCTTATCAATCGCGGCTATTTCCTTCTCGGAGACTGGCTGCACCTGATTAAATAGCGGGGTTATTAAATATATTAATTTTACCGCTTTAAGAACGCGACGGGGGAAAAAGAAAGGACTTATAGCCCTCTCTTTTTCCCCCGTGCCCCCTTTTACTCTCCCTGAATATAAAACTGCGCAAATGCGGCATACTTC
>CAYTCW010000009.1:45644-55002 GCA_964436235.1 uncultured bacterium | reverse complement strand
AGAAAAACGCGGTTTCATTAAGATTGCTTCTGGCGGCTATTTTTGATAGATCGGGTTCAGGCGCTTCCGCAGCCGCCGCTCCCTGATCTTTTTCGCCGCCGTTACGGACTGCGCCGCCAACTCCGGATGGAGACGGCGGAGCTGCCGAAACGGATTTAGCTTCCTTACTCATTTCACGGTCGGCAATTCCGCCTTCAGGCATACTTTCCGAACGCATAACCATATTGTCTTCCTCGGGCATTGCGCCGGAGGTGAACTCGCCATCCATGGACCTTTTCGACTTGGTATGAAAACCATACCCATACATATTCTGTACTAATTCGCTCAAAAAATCCGGATAATTTCTGTAAGTATAACTTCCGCCGTAATTCCAGCCATTTGTACATATAACGAAATCCTGTTTATAATTGGAAAATTTTGAAGTAAAACCGCAGCCGTAAGTCTTAAACGAGCCTGAAACGCCCGGCCAGTAATGCATTGCAAACGCATCGAGCGATTCGTCGTAAAGCGCGGCAACAAATTCGGCCGCCTTCAATTCGGCGCCCGGACCTTTAATTTTAATCGACCAGGTTTCATTCTGTCCCGGCAGCAGTTTCGAACGGAAAGATTCAAATTTGATATCGTAACGCTTATTGGTCCAGGGAACGCTGACATTGGTGGTATTTGAGTAAAGACGGTTATCTTTTACGAAAGTAGTTACCACCGCGAAGCCGCCCCTGTAATCTTCAATAACGGGCACTTCGATCAAATGCGAAGTGGAATCAGGACGGCTCCAATATTTTTTTATGATTTTATCGTCAGAAACGATTTCAACGAATACGCGGCCTTTTTCATATCCGCTCGCCCAGAATGCGTTGAATTTATCGCCGACTTCGGTCGAATTGCTTTTCGTAACGAAATATTCAGGCGTTTTAACTCCGAATTTATCGGCGGCCGGATCAAAAACCATCAACGGCAACACGGCCTTGACTTTATTACCGAAACGGTCGTTAGTGGATAAAACAGCCTTATAAGCACCCGGAGGAAGTTTAACCTCGATTTTGCGCGATGCCTTTCCGTCGGTTATAAACGGTTTTTTATCGACGGTTTTGCCGAGCGGCCACTGCCGCCAGTCCGAGGTTTCGGTAATACCGCCGGAACCGTCCGCGGACTTTTCATCGGATTCTTTTTCGTCCCGATAAAACCACCAGCGATTAAATTCGCTCGATAATTCCTTGCGCACCGGCTGCAAAGGCTGGCTGAGCTCGAATATTTCGATAACGCCTTCCGCGGCCGTCGGGCTGCCGTCGAGCGTCGAAGTTTCAATACTTAAATCAAAGGCTTTATCGGATGAAAGCCATGTGTCCGATTTTATTTTAGCCTCCAGCGCGGTATAGCCGAGACGGATCGAACCCGAACCGCTGCGAGTTTCGCCGGCGCTGTCGGTTACGTCGACATATACTTTAAAATCGAAGGTCGGACCGCCGTGCTTCGGCACGCTTAAATCCGGCTTAGCCTTAAATTTAACCGTAAATTTGCCATCCGTGCCGCTCGTCGTTTTACCGTTAGCTATTTGCTGATCGCCCGTAGATATATTATAACGGGAGCATTCCCATCCAAAATACCACCAGTAAGGCATTCTGACCGTGCGCACAACTCGATATGAAACCGCGGCCGAATCGATCGGCGCGCCGGTATAAGCCATAGCCTCGCCCGTTACGATCACTTCATCATCTAATTTAAATCCGTCTTCGGGCGGTTTGACCTCAACCATGAATTTCGGGCGTTTATATTCTTCGACGCTCACCTGGCAGCTGCCATTAAAGCCGGAGGCCTCGATACTCATCGTACCGGTCGCGCGATCGGCAGGCGCCGTAAATGACCCCGAAAAAGAGCCGAAATCATTGGTTTGAACTTTTAACTCGGCGATCTGCTGGTAATTAACGTCGCGAAAATTAACCGTTACCGCCTGGTTTTTGACTATCTGATAATTATTATTAGTTTTATCGACGTTAATGACTATGCCTTTAAATTGTATAGTCTGCCCTGGACGATATATCGCGCGGTCGGTAAAAAATACCGTTTGAATATAAGGCGGCTGATCGTATCTTTCATTTGGATATATTTCGCTGTGGTCAAAAAACTCGGAGCCGCGGCCGTCTTCGGCATATACCATATAACCCCGATATTCCTCGTTTTTACGCTTGTAATTAAAGACGAAATATCCGTTTTCATCGCTGGAAGCGCTTTCCAGCACTTCGTTTTTTCTGAAATAACGCATCAGCCTGTAAGATTCGCGGATCGTGTACAATTTAAGCCGGGCGCCCTTTATCGCGTCGCCGGTTTTAGAGTCCAATACGAAACCTTCTATGAGCCCGTTACGGGTGCGCGTAACTAACGATAAATCGCTTACCCATAAAACGCAATGCTGAACGCAATTATCGTCATAAGAAAAATCTTTTTTATAACTGGCGAATACTCTATAAAACCCCGGTTTTAACTGCGGCACACTAATCAGCGCGCCCGACTGCTTATAATCCGCGGTCGGTTTCAATACGGCGCTCCATTCGGCGGCGGCTTTCTTAGCCAGCATTTTTTTAGCTTCAGACTCATCGAGCCAGTTGAAAGTTTTTTTACCTTCTTCATCCGATTCGCCTTTTAAACAATCCTGCCAGTTGTCCTGTATAGCTTTAAAATTCAGCGTATCGATATTTTTATAGCTGACGGCTATCTTTGAATTTTCAGAGCTCATTACGGCGCGTTCGGCATTCAAACTAAAAGAACGCTCCTTGATCGAAGCCTCGAGCACCGAACAGTTATGGGCGCCTTCGCTCTGCGGATGAGCCTTTTGAGCTTCTTCGGCGATTTTAAGCGCTTTAACGAAATCGCCTTTGTTATAAAGTTCTTCGGCTAAATAAAAAGAAGCCAGCGCCGATAATTTAGAATTTTTATACTCGGCGGCGAGTTCTTCCATGCGCTTAATGAATATTTCGGATTTACCCTCGCCGTTCGAATTATTTTTAACGTATATCAGCCGCCTGATTTCCGCGTCTATAAAAGCATCCTTGTCGGAATCGCCCGCGTGAAATTTTAACAGGTCCTGATATATTTTAACGGCTATAAGTTTAACCGATGCGGTATCGGTAGTTTCGGGCGAATATGCCGCGAATTTAGAATACTCTTCAAAAACAGCCGAATTCGCGTCGAGCTCGAAGGCGTCCGACGGCGCCGCGCCGACCTGCTCGCCTGATTGGTAAAATTCGAGCGCTTTATAACAAACAAAATCGTAAACGGTCGGAATCAGCTTTTCGTCAAGATTGCCTTTTTCAATCACATCTGAATATTGCGATAAACTAATACTTTTAAGCGGTTCGCCGTTTTTTAAAACGATTAAATAAAGCGAGGATATTTCGTTAAATAATTTCGCTAAATCCCATGTGGTAAAATCGCTTTCGTTTAAGCCGGCGGTCTGCGCGCGATTGATGAAACGATAACGGTTATTCGAAAAATAATGCCAGTACCACTGAGCTAAAACCGTGCGCATAACAGGTTTAAGCCGCTCATCGGCTTTTTCTATTTCTTCTTTTAAATATTTGACTTTTTCTTCAGCTTTATTGCCCTTAACATTACAATCGAGCACGATGCGCTTTAAAAGCGCCTTTAAAGCCTCCGCCTGACGATCTTCAGCTATGGCTGCCTTATAAATTAAATCCAGATTTTCAATAGCGGTCTGCGGCAAACCGTTATTTTCAGCCTCGCTTACTTTTTTCCATAAATCTTCGGCAGCCAAAGCGGCTCCGACCTCCCGTAAAGGCCAGTTAACGGTTATAAACACCGTAAAAAAAATTAAAACGATTAAATAAAATTTCATACACACCTCTTACTTATTTTTTATTTTTTATTTTTTTTATTACGTGTCTATGCCCATAACGAAAAAATAATTCGTCACGCGCTTAAAGCGGCTTAAATCTCATTAGTTTACCATGAAAAACAATTACTGTCAAAAAATATTTTATAAATTGTCAACTAAACGGAAATTGGTATTATGGCATTACTAAACAACGCTTAAATAATTTGCAATGAAAATAATATTACTTGACAATTATTATCTTTTTTTGTTATATCCTTATATGGAATTAAACAACGGCATAAATATTTGAAAATCCTGCCGGCATTTTTACATTACATGGAGGCGTCAAATGCTCAAACTAAAAGATATAATGCTCGAAACTGAAATGATAGGACTCGCTGAAAAATTCACGAAAGTAGACTCAGCTTATTTTGTTGAAATCGAAACTTCGGAAGAACTTAAAATAGACCAAAACTACTACTTCGGCCTCGAACTTTCAATCGGCGAAATATGCGAAGTGCTCGGCTGCGCAATTGAAGTAAAAGAAAACAGCGGCAACCGGATTTATAGATTTAAAATTATTGAATGCGATGAAAAATACGCCTCCTTAATAGCTCAAACGCTTAACGCTTCCGCTTCTGCCGAATCGATGGACGCTAAAGACGAACCGGTATGGGCCTATGGCCTCAAACAGACGAATTCATCCTACGCGGTTATAGTCAACTCGCCGGCCGGTTTTTTCAACGCGCAACAATTAAAAACCATAGCCGATATTGCCGAAAAAGGCTACGGCATTACAAAACTGACTCACGCTCAACGCATAGTTATTCTTGTCAAACTCGAACAACTCGCTACCGTCGAAGAATTGCTTTCAAAAGTTAACCTGCGCAAAGGCGTTCTGCACCACGGCATAAGAAACGTCCGCGCCTGCGCCGGCGCGTTGTGCAAATGGTCGAAAAATAACGATGCAATTGGATTATCAGTCGAAATAGATAAGGCGCTTTACGGCTTTTCGACTAAATTCGACGTTAAAATAGCCGTGTCCGACTGCCTTAGAAACTGTTCGGAAAGCTATTGCGCCGATATAGGCTTCATAGGCTTAGACGGAGAATACAGAGTGGTTATCGGCGGACGCGGTTCTTCAATACCTTTCCGCGCCATCGAATTAATGCCTAAATTAAAAAAAGATAAAATAGTCGATTTCACTCATAAATTCATCGATTGGTACACCGCGAACGCTATAGAGCGCGAAAGACTTTGTAAAACCCTTCAGCGGATCGGAACCGATATTTATAATTCAAAACCGGAAAATATTAAATCGGAGATCAAAGCGGTTTTCACTAACCTTGACTCGCCTGACGCGCGAAGCGGCGACACCGTTTCCGAAGCTGCAAGATCGTTCGAGCAATACTTAAGAGGGCTCGCCGTCGATTCAATTAGAACAAAATTCACGGAGGTGGCATAATGCCCGTCGGTTCGCATAAAGACGCGTTTTTAGCGCATCAAAAAGTTAAAAAAACTTTCGTCGATAATACAGGTAACGATCTCCCTAAAACCGCGGCTCAAATACTGCTCGATTTCGTTAAAAACCAGCGTCAGATAGTTTCACAACAAGTTCCGGAAACTATCGAAATTACCGATATCGATAAATACGACCGTTCAAAAGTCGAAGAAGCCCTGCACTCGGTAGAAAATTTATGCGGCAAGTGCAACGAGAGCCATGATAACAACTGTTTCGTTAATCAGGCGCGCAGAGTGCTTATAGCGATGCTTACCGGCGTGGACGTAAAAGAAAAATTCAACGGCGCGCAAAGTTTAAATGAATTACTTAAAATAGCCGAAGAAATGAAAGCGGAGCAGCAAGCCGCCGCGGCAAACCGCGCAGCCTTAGAAACTCCAACGCCGGCAACTGTTTCAACCGAACCGGAAGCGGAATCAATAAAAGCCGATTACAACGATATCGATAAACAGTTAGAAACGCTAAGCTCAAAAGTAGCCTGCCTTAAAAAAGATTATTTCGAACTTAAAGAAAAAGATATATTTCGCGCTACGCTTATCGACGAAGTCGTAGATACTATAAACGCGGTTTCAAGCGGCGATTTCAAAAACCCGATGCCGGTCCACGAAGACGAACAGCTCGGCAAGATCGCAGCTGCCTTTAACACGATGCTCGAAACCATCAACCGGATGTTTAAAAATCTCGATAGCGAAGTCACCAAGCGTTCCGCCGAGCTTAAAATGCTCATGGGTAATATCAAAATCGGCGTTTTAACCATCAATAAAGAATTCCGCATAAACCGCGAATACTCTAAAGAATGTCTTAAAATATTCGACTGCGGCGAAATCGGCGGAATGAATTTTTTCGATCTTATTGAAGTATTCGATAAACAGTCTGAAAAAAAAGATGAGATCAAAAAATTTATTTCATTATATTTCAACGCGCTGTCACTCGACGACGAATCCATGAATATGCTCAATCCGCTCAGCGAACATAAAATTAAAAATAAATACCTCCAGATTTCCTTTTATCCCGTTAAAACCGGAGAAAACTCTTCGCCCGAATCGCTTCTCGTGCAATGCGTCGATTTAACCGCGAATAAACTGCTCAAAATGGAAGTTGACGCTAAAGACGCCGAAGGCCGCCAAATCCGTAAAATGGTATTGAACCGAGAAGCCTTTAACGATTTTATCTCTGAAACCGTTAAAATGACCGGCGACGCTTTACAAATTTCAAAATCCCCGCTCACCCACGAATCGCTTGCCGAATTATACCGCATAGCGCATACCATAAAAGGCGGCGCGGGCTGCTTCGATTTAAACGAGCTTGTCGCACACGTTTCCAACCTCGAAGACCGGCTCGGCCTTATAATCAAAGAAAAGAAACTCACAGCCGACGAAAGTTTAAAACTAAGCGCCGATATCGCGAATATGAACGAACTCGTGAATAAAGCAATAGTTTATTCCGGCAAAATATTCGGCAAATCCGCTTCGGCGTCGAAAGAATTTGAATTTACATTCGAAAAAAACCGGCTCGACTCGCTTATAGAATCGTTTAAAACCGCAGCAGCAGGCGGCGGCGATATTAATGAAGCGGCCGGCAATTTTTATATGCTGCCCGCCGGCAGAATTTTCGCTAAAAGTTTCGCCATGGTAGCTCCGCTTGCGCAAAGACTCGCAAAAGAAGTCCGCCTGGAAGTAATCGGCGGCGAAATTATGCTGCCATACGCTTTAAACGCCAAATTATCCGAAGTAATGCTTCATCTGCTCAGAAATTCAGTTGACCATGCTATCGAAACCCCTGAAGAACGCTCCGAGATGCAAAAACCCTTCGAAGGACTTATTAAAGTAACTATAACTAAAGACGAAAACGCCGTTAATATAGAAATCAGCGACGACGGCCGCGGAATGGACGCCGCGAAAATATCCCGGGCGGCGCTTTCAAAAGGCATCATAAGCGAAAACGAACTGTCATCGATGAGCGATGAGCAAAAAATCGCGCTCATATTCAGGCCTGGATTTTCGACTAAAGACGAAGTAAGCACAGTTTCCGGACGCGGCGTCGGAATGGATATAGTAAAAAACGCCGTCGAAAATATATTAAACGGCTCGCTGACCTTAAAAAGCACGCCCGGCTCGGGAAGCGTTTTTAATATAACGCTAAAACTAAAATAAGAAAGAGGCTTCGATTTGATAGGTGTTTCCAAACTTTTATGCGGCTTAATTTCGCCGCAGGATATTCTAAGGTACGGCCGGCGCAGCGATTCACTTCCGTCGAATATGCTCCAGTTTTCAGCCGATAAAAAGCCCATAGTGGTATGGAATATGACTCGCGCGTGCAACCTTTCCTGCCTTCATTGCTACGCAAGCGCAAACTGCGCGCCCGATGCGGACGAATTGACAACCGCCGAAGCCGTTAAATTTATCGACGATATAGCGGCTTTCGGCGCTCCCACGCTTTTATTTTCAGGCGGCGAGCCTTTAGTGCGCCCCGATTTATTCCAACTCGGCGCCCACGCTAAATCACGCGGCTTAAGAACCGTTATATCCACGAACGGAACCCTCATAAACGACGCAGTCGCCCAAAAAATCAAAGACGCCGGCTTTTCTTATGTGGGCGTATCTCTCGACGGCCTTAAAGAAACCAACGATAAATTCAGAGGCGTTACGGGCGCTTTCGATTCCGCGCTCGAAGGAATCCGCAGCTGCAGACGCGCCGGAGTGAAAGTAGGCCTGCGATTTACCATAAATAAATCCAATTACCTTCAAATACCCGATATTTTCAATCTGATGGTCGAAAACGATATACCGCGCGTCTGCTTTTACCACTTAGTCTATTGCGGACGCGGCGGTGAAATAATGAAAGAATCCCTTTCACCCGCGCTTACGCGCGAAACCAGCGGCGTCATATTCGATAAAACCGTCGATTTATTCAAAAATAACCGCCCCGTCGAAGTGCTTACCGTCGATAACCACTGCGACGGAGTTTACCTTTATCTGAGAACACTCAAAGAAAACCCGCAACGCGCCGCCGAAATTTACACACTTCTTGAATATAACGGCGGAAATAACTCCGGAATCGCTATCGCCTGCGTCGATCAATCAGGCAGCGTACACCCCGACCAGTTCTGGCGGCATTACACCTTCGATAACATCCGCAACAGACCGTTTTCAAAGATATGGCCGGATACCTCCGACGAATTAATGGCGCGTCTCAAAAATAGAAAAACATTCCTGAAAGGCCGCTGCGCTATATGCAAATATTTAAATATATGCAACGGCAATTTCAGAGCTCGCGCACAGGCCGTTTTTAACGATACCTGGGCGCCGGATCCGGCCTGCTACCTCACCGACGCCGAAATCGGAATCGATGAAACGCGCGCGGCCGAATTGGCCGCTAAGGGCGAATTATACGACTTCGACTGGCTCGCTAAGCTCGATTAAGGGAGAAGAAAGGGGTAGCACCCCTTTCTTCCCCCTTAAAAACCCCCATCTATCCGCAAATTGCCTGGCGCTTTATTATTAATTTGTCGATAACTTTTTCTGTCCATGCATTATTTAGTATAACACTTTTGCAAAACATTGGCTGATTGCCTTTAAGTTTTTTTCTTTTTCATTTATTCCTTTTCTTTTTTCATTTCTTTTTTTTCTTTCATTTCTTTTTTTTCTTGCCGGTCTGCTTGTTTGCAGCGGCGCACAGCGTGCGCCACTGCGTAGCAACAATGGCGCTAACGCAAATATGCCTTACTGCTCGCGATAAAAACTAACGAAAATCGATTCTGATATTACACTTCTAAAAATTAAAACGAATTGCTACGATAAAAATTATCGTATATAAATTTAAGACATAAGGTTTATAATGTTTTGGTATAGTAAAAGTTGTTGTGCATTAAAGTATTACCGCGAGCCGAAATATTAAGTTCCGGTGATGCGTAAATGCAACGCCTTCGCGCACGCAAAGCATGCGTGGAGGCAAAACTAACAAATAGCGACAAAAAAGTTTTTGGCAGGAAAGAGAAGAGAAGAGAAGAG
>CAYTCW010000009.1:0-45544 GCA_964436235.1 uncultured bacterium | reverse complement strand
GAGTGGAGTGGCAGGAGTTTTCTTAAAGAAAAGAAAAGAAAAACTTCGAAGCCTGCATGAAAGACCGCCTCAGAAAAAAGGCTATGATAATAGCCTTTTTTCTGAGCGACGACAAATCCGCGAAGTAAGCATACGCAGTATGCGCTTCGCGGATTTATATTCGGGGAGAGATTGGGGAGCACGAGGGGAAGAGAGGGCCTCAGGCACTTTCATTCCCCTCGTCGAATCTCCCGTTAACTTCCCCGTTAAAAAGGAAAATCATTTTTAGAATCGGCAGGCTGAGCGTTAGAGTTAATGTTAGTGCTGCTGCTGCCGCTGCTTTCGGCCGGCGGCTTTTGAGCGGCCTGGACATCGGCGAGTCGTCTTATTTTGGGTTGTTTAGCCAGCGGCATGACTTTAATGGGTTTATTTTCGAGTACCGGGCATACATGTTCGCAAATACCGCAGCCGTTACAGTATGCGCGTCTTATTTTCGGCACGAAGACATCTCCGTTTTTAACCATGTAAACGGCGCCGGTGGGGCAATGTTCAGCGCACGAGCCGCAATCGACTTTATCTTTATAGGGTATGCAGTGCGTTTTAGCCGTAGTATCTAAAAAAACCGTTCCTATAGCGGTTATCTGTTTTTCTTTAAGCGGCAGATATTTAAGTGCGCCGCTCGGGCAGACTCCGGTGCACACATTACATTCGTAGGCGCAATATGATTTATCGTAATCGAGGCGCGGTTTGGAAATGCCTGCTATTCCATTTTCGAGCAGGGCCGGTTTAAGCACTTTAGACGGGCAGTTAGAAATACATAGATGGCAGGCTGAGCATTTAGAAAAAAAGTTATGAGCGTTAACTGCGCCGGGCGGCATAGACGCTCCTATTTTTTTAATATTGATCAAGCCCATGGCCGGTTTAGTCAGGTAATCAGCCGCGCAAACCGCCGCCGAAACGGATGCGATATTAGCTATAAAGGCGCGGCGGCCTGAGGCGATATTTTGCATGTTATCCGCCGCAACACTGGACACGGGCTGGATATAAGCGGGGGTGGCGTCATCGTTTTTATTTTTACCAACGGATATTTTTAATATATTAGACGGGCATATCCTGACGCATTCAAAGCAGGTGATGCAGGTAGCGTAGTCTATTTCGCCGTTAGTGATAGAAGCCGAAGGGCATATTTTTTCACAGCGTTTGCAGCCCGGGCAATTTTTACTCAATTGTATTTTAAGAAATCCGGCTTTGTAAATAAGGGCGAACAATGCGCCGGACGGGCATAAAGTATTACAGAACCATCGCGGTCTGAAGGCTGAAATTATAAAAAGCGCGGCAATAAAAATAAGCGAGTAATAGAAATCGAAACCTGAAAAATGCGCATCGAGGCCTTCGATTTGAAAATAATTAGTTTTATTCAGATAGGGCGCAAGCGGCGAAAGTGCGTAATTAGACGCCGGAATAACGAAGCCGTTGATAATCCGTCCGAAGATACTGAAATGATCGAGCCATCCCCAGAATCCGGTGCCGAAAATCGCGGCGAATATAGTTAAAAATAAAATAAAGGTTCTCAGCCAACCGATATTACGGACGCGGCCCGGCCTTATTTTAAAGATACGCGCAATCGAGGATAAAACATCCTGTAAAAAGCCGAGCGGGCATAAAAACGAACAATAGAACCGTCCGAATACGGCGGTCGCGATGAGAAAAATCAGGGTGATGGCCATATATCGCGCCCCATTGCCGCCGAAGGCGGAATTAAGCGCGGGAAATACATGCAGCGAGTGAAAAAAGCCGATAACGGCTTGGTTAATCGCCGTATCGGCCGTGAATATAAAGAAAGTGAAAGATAAAAATATTAACTGATATATTTTTCTAATTTTAGCCATAGATGATGTTTATAGACATATAAGCGGGTCGAACGCTTAAATCGTAATTCGTTTAATCGCAAGTTTATCTAAATTCATGGTGCCGATACCGAGTTTTTCAGCCATAGGTATATGGTTTATCTTCAAAGGATCGAATTCGAGTATTTTAGCCGCGGCAGTGTCGAGGGCGACCATATCGGTTCCGATGATCTGCATGCGGCGCAGCGCGACATCGGCTTTAGAAAGCCCTCGCGGCCCGTTAGCCGTCATAACCTGATAAGCGTCTATTATGGTTAAGTCGGGTTTTCTGTGGCCGGCGAACTCGGCTATGCATTCATGCAGACCGTTACGGTGATAAAATCTTCTGTCCCATACGACACCCATAAGGTTTTTAAGAGCGGAAGTCATGGTAGCGCTGCCGTGATGTTTTAAAACCGGCACATTGATAACTACGTCGGCTTCTAAGTAAAGTTCGTTGACTAAAGCATCTTTTAGTTTATTGCCTTTAATCTCTCTTTTTTTATAAGTTTCAACCTTGTTAGCGGCAAGCACGGTAGCGTTAGCCTCGCGCGCGGCTTTTTCAATGCCGCTTGTTTTATAACATTCCTGCCAGCCATTGCAGGTATTATCAAATACGTAAACTTTTTTAGCGCCCGCTTTATAAGCGTGTTCTATTATTTTAGCCACGAGTTCGGGCTGAGTGTTAGCGCCTTCCGCCGGAGTTTTAGCCCAGCCGATATTAGGTTTAACGACGACTGTCTGGTCTTTTTTTACGAACCTGGACATGCCGCCGAATTCCTTAATACCGCTTTCAAACATTTCAACGGCCGTTCCATTACGAACGCCGACCATATCGGGATCTTTAACTTTATTATCTTCAGCGAAAAGCAAATTTGAAAAAGGATTTGCTATAAGAGCGACACCGGCGCTCAATCCTAATTTAAGAAACTCTCTGCGCGTCAACTTCATAAATCACCGCCAAATATTATACTTTTTTTATCAAGTATATCGATTATACCATATTTTAAATAAAAAATCATGTTTTTTCAAGAAATTATATGAAATTTATAATCTTTTATTTAAAATATGGCATGATAACTTTATTTTACCAACTTAAGCGCGGTATCCAGATCGCCGAGGATATCGCAGGCATCTTCGATACCCATAGAAAGTCTTATTCCGCCCGGATCGATGCCGAATTTCTCCTGTTCGTTAATTGGTATTGCGGCATGAGTCATCGAAGATGGATGTTCGATAAGCGTTTTTATCATACCGAGGCTTACCGCCAGTGTTATAACAAGGGATTTTTTTGCAAGGTAATCGATGATTATGGAGCCCGATTTAGAAGCGACTGCCGGTTTTCCTTTCAACACGAAATATAGCATCGAGCCCGGAGCAAAATTACCGTCGCAGTCTATCATTTGTTTTTTAGCTATAGCATGCTGAGGATGGGATTTAAGGCCGGGATACAATACGCGGGCCACTTTAGGATGATTTTCAAGGTAGTCGGCGACTTTCGCAGCGGTTTCCTGCTGTTTGCGCATTCTTATATCCAATGTCGGCAGGCCATAAACAAGTGTCGGCCAGGCAGATTTAGGCGCGAGTACGCCGCCGAAATCTTTACGGTACATAAGCAAGGCTGTGCGCAGTTCTTTAGGGCCGACCACAACGCCGCCCATATCGGTTCCGAAACCGCCGATGCCTTTAGTAAGACTCGCTAAGCTTATATCGGCCCCCAATGAAAGCGGCCGCTGGCAGAAAGGCGTCGCGAAAGTGTTATCGACGACGATTTTTATTTTTTCTTCAGCCTTGCGTTTTGAATTTATTTTATCGACGGCCTTACGAAGCTCGCCAAGGTCGATAATTTCGAGAATAGGATTCGACGGGGTTTCGAGGTAAATAACGCGGGTTTCCTTTTTAACTTCGCGCATCACCTTTTGAATATCTAATAAATTAGTGAATGTGACGTTCTTCCCGTCGCGCGGAAACCAGTTGGCTAACAGGCTGTAAGTGCAGCCGTAAAGGGTATGATGAGCTATTATATGTTCTCCGGTTCTTGTAAGAACGCCGAGTACGGCCGATATCGCCGCCATGCCGGTAGTAAAGGCCACGGCCATTTCTCCGCCTTCGGCGAGGGCTATTCTTTCTTCGAGCATATTGCGATTAGGCTCTTCAAGACGGTCATAAATTAAAATAGGGCGTTCATTGGCATCCTGCGCATTGGCGAATTGAATAAAACCCGCTGCGCCGCGCTGAGCGGAGCTCACCGCATAGGTTACCGACGAGGATTGCGGAGGAACCACATGATGGGAAAAATCCCATTGCTTGGTCATTAATTCGGGACCGTGAATAAGTTTTGAAGATACGCGATAATCTTTTTTAATATTTTTTTTCATTAACTTCATCCCCTTTTTTGATATTTTAATTTTTAATAATTTTAATATCGAGCCGCTGCGGGCCTTTTCCCATATAATAATCAACGGTTTTTTCGAGCCCTTTATTATCTACGGCATAAATTTCATAAGTGCCGCTTTGAATATAAAAAGAATAAATCCCTGACTGATTAGTATAAGTGTATAATTTATTTTTGTCAATAGAAACTTTAGCGGCGCTTAACGCCTTATCATTTACGTCAGTAACGGCGCCGGTAAGCTGATACAATTCGCTGTCATTATTTTTAATAAGCGTAAGATCGACTTCGGCGGTTTTAACGGTATATGGCCTCAGCGTAATGCGGGCGCGCGAATCTAAGTATCCGGGCTTTACGGCATAAACATCGTAAACCCCTTCCGCGGCGTTGATTTTATATGCGCCGGCCGCGTCAGTAAGCGTTTGAGAGCTGAATGGAACGGTATAAATTTTAACGCCGGCCGCGGGGGCCGATGAAGCGTCCGCTACCTTTCCGGTTATAGTATAATACGACGATATATCCGACTTAGCGCGCGTCATTCTAAATGTAAATGAGGTTCTGGTCCCCGCCTGTCCGCTTTTAACCTGCTGCGATAAATTAAAATAATCAGGCTTACTTAATTCGATGGCATAATTAACCCCGGCTGCGGCGCTTATTGAAAAATTACCGGCCATATCGCAGTAAGCCGTTTTATATAAAGTTTTAACTCCGCCGCTATATTCAAATAACCTGATAAATGAGTCTGAGACGGGAGCTCCGCTTGAAGCGTCAACGATCTTGCCGTATATATAAGCGGCCGAAAAAGATAAAGGCGAAACGGTTATACTTTCGTTGAGCGAATAAATTTTATTTTCCGAAACGCTCACGGGTCCATATTTTTTACTCTGGTAACCGTCTTTAGATACGATCAAAAACAATTCCTGTTCGGCCGGAACGGCCTCCAGCCTGAAATATCCGCCGTCGGCAGTAAAGGAGGCCGCAGCGGGAAAACCGAGCGCCGACACTAAAAAGCCCGATGCGCTCGAACCGTCTGAAGGCGTTACACGACCGAATACGCGGCATGATTTTTTAAGGACTATAGTTTGAGAGGCCAGGGTTTTAGTATCGGCGTAAACGATGGCCGGTGAATAATTTATATAAGCCGTTCCTTCGTTATCGACCGACTCCGCCGCGACGGTGTAAGCGCCTGGAGCGATTCCCAGAAATTCATAATATCCGGTTTTATCGGTGTATGTGAATAATCCGGTTTCGACAAGTTTGACTTTAACCTGCGCCACTGAAGAAAGGGCTAATTGCGGCGCGCCGAAGCGGTTATTAGCGTCGGTGACCACGAAGCCGCCAAGCGTGCCGTTGCCTGTTTTAACGACGCCTGAATTAGGGTCGTAATTCAACTGCGACTGCAGGACGCCGTCATCCTGATTGCCGAAGCAGCCGCAGAGACTTATTAATAAAATGGCGGAAAATATAAAAAAAGCCTTGCCGGGGGCGCGGCCGGGTAATTCAATAAATTTAATCAAACAGGTTATTTTATTCATAATAAAGCCACCAAACCTTAAATTAATAAAGGTAATCGCAGGTTTTTATATCGTATTATCACTATATGAAAATTGATATTTACTTTTTTTCTTTCTGGGTAATGATAGAATTAATAACCTTTAATTCCTGTTTCATTTTAATTTGATTAGCGATGTTCTGGACTTTTTTCTGAATTGTTTCGCTGTATTTTTGATCGACTGCAGGGCGGTTGAAGGCCAATTCAAGAACATAAACGTCTTTGATGTCCGGCAGCACTAAAGGAAAGCTCGAATGTTTGATCCCGGGCGACAGCGAAGTAAGCTCGGCGTTGATTTCAGCCTCGCGTTTTTTAAGCCCGTCGATGTCGTATTCGAGGCTCATTTTACGCTTCTTTAATTCAACGAGAGAGGCATTTGCATACTCGGTAAAGTAATCGAGCGTGGCTGACTGGACTTCTTCGTCGCCCTCCGCCGAAACGTCGGCCTCGAGTTCTATGCCGTCTTCGGTAAGTATTTTAACGTCTTCGGGTATCTGTTCGATCATGCGGCAGCTTCCGCGTTCGGCGTGGGTAACGGGCCGTTCGAGATCTTTAGATATGACTATGGCGACTTCAATCTCCATGGCGCCGGTGTTAAAATCTTCGTTAATTTTCAAACCGGTGACGTTGGTGCCGATCAAAGTGTCTTTATTGCGAAGGCGCCGCGTCAGCTTAGGCCGCTCGAATATATAAAATATCGGCATCAGCGTATTATTGTCGAAATATTGAAACATTACCTTGGCGCCGGTTTTACCGACGGGCGTCACTTCCATAGAGCCTTTTTTAGATTTGAGCATATCGGCGACAAGAGTATCGACGATTTTTTTACCCTCGGCCTTAACCGCTTCTTTAACGCCGGCGATGAGTTTTTCGGTGCTCGACTGATGCCAGTAGATCGCCGAAAGCATAACGATAAGAAACGACACTATCAAAATAGCGATTATCTCGCCCTGAGTGTAAGCGCGGTTAGTGTATATAATATTTTTACGGCCGAAGCCGTTTTTAGCGGGATGCATAATCATAAATTACTACTTTAAAATCATTTAATTATTTACTGATGGCAAAAATAAAATATTTAAGATAGAGCGTTTCCGGCATACAGGATATAACGGGATGATCGCGTTCATCCTGAAACCCGGCCGCCTGAAGGTAGCCGACGGCGTTGGCGTCGGAAAAAGCCTCACACTGTGAGGCGTAAAAATCACTCATGCCGATGTGAAACGAGCAGCTGCAGCTTAAAATATGCCCGTTATTTTTAACCAACCGCGCGGCGCGGATAGCTATTTCTTTATAACCGCGCAAAGCCTCTCCCACATTCGATTTCGATTTAGCGAAGGCGGGCGGATCGAGCACGACGAAATCAAAGGGCGGCTCAATATTAGCTGCCGCTTTATATTTCGACGATTCGTTTTTGAGATAATCAAAAGCGTTCGCGCATATGAACTCGCATTTATCGTAAACGCCGTTAAGTTTAGCCGTTTGCTCCGCGAGATCGATCGCCTCGCGAGATATATCGACGATAACCGAGCGGGCCGCGCCGTATTTAAAGGCGTTCATCGAAAAAGCGCCGGTATATGAAAAGCAATCCAGCAACGTTTTTCCTTCTACCCTGCCGTTTAAAAGTTCGTAGGCGCGGCGCTGATCGGCAAAAAAACCGGTCTTTTGCCCGGAGGCCGGATCGACTATATAATAAACGCCTTCCGAGAATATCTGCTGCGGGCCCTTAACCTCGGAACCCCGCCAGTTCGAATAAAGCGGCAGACCTTCGAGTTTTCTTACGGGCGCGTCATTTTTAACGAAAATACTTTTACAGTTCAATTCTTTCTGATAAAAATCGACCGCGGTTTCCACGAAATTTTCAGCCCCGGCCGAAAGCGCCTGCAGCACTAAAAAATCACCATAGCGATCGACCACAAGGCCGGGAAGAAAATCAGCCTCCGAATTTAAAAGCCTCATTATAGTGACTTTTTCAAAATCAAGCTGTCTTTTGCGCCTGTCGAGCGCGGCAAGAAGCCTTCCTTTTATGAAATTTTCGTCGATAACCTCCGCCGCGCGCCGGCTCAAAATTCTAAGGGTTATCTGCGAGCTGCAATTAAAATAGGCCTTCGCCAAAAAACGGCCGGCTTCGTCGGTAACTTCGACGATTTCGCCTTTTTCTATTTCGCGCTGGGCTTTTGAAATATCGAGAATATCGCTTTTATATACCCACAGATTTAACGACTGGATTCGCTTTTGGGCCCTTTTGCTGACCGCTACAGTGTGGTTCAACGGCATTCGTTCCTTTCATAAAACATGACTGATAGTTATTTTTAATATGTTCGACTGCGAAATTAACCACTGCCGCTATGATATCGTTTAATTCGCCCTCGATCGTAGCTCCTGAGGCGCGCAGATGACCGCCGCCCCCGAAGGCGTTGGCTATTTTATTAACGTCGATAAATGATTTCGAACGGAAATCTACAACGGTTTTGCCGTCGGCGCGTTCATTGAATAAAATCGCGACTTCGACGCCCTTGATGGACACCATCTGATTTACTATTCCGAAACAATCCGTAGGAAGCGCTCCGACCTCTTTAATGGTCTTCTGATCCACTTTTCCCCAGCATATAAGGCCGCTGTCGATAAAATTAAGCGCCGAAAGCGTTTTGCCTATCATAATTATATTTTTCATCGATTTATTCTGAAACATTTCGCGCGAGATATAATTGGGATTTGCCCCGAATTTAACTAAGGCCGCTGCCATTTTAAAGACATTTTCGTCGGTATTTGAAGTCTGAAAGCCGACAGTATCGGTCATAAGGCCGCAATAGAGGCAGGTAGCGATATCGTTATTTATCTTAAGTCTCGCTTTTTTTATAAGCTCGAATACTATTTGAGTAGTGGAACTATAATTGGTGTGCACTAAGTTTATATTACCAAAATTATCGTTACAAACATGATGATCGATATTTATAACGAAATTTGAATATTTTGAAAGGTCCTGCACTCCGGTCCTTTCAACTGACGATGAATCTAAGACTATCAATAAGTCGTATTTTTTATCGATATCTGAAAGTTTTTTAATATCAGCGCTGCCGGGTAAAAACGATAAAATTTCAGGCACCGCGTCAAAAAGCGCGCAATCGACCTTATATCCGCAAAGTCTGAGAGCGCCGGTCAAAGCGCACACGGAACCGATGTTATCGCCGTCGGGCATAATATGCGAAGTTATTAAAATATCGCCGGCCGCCTTTATTTTTTTTACGATCTGTTTTTTAACTAATTCTTTTTCTTGCATCAACCAAACTACCCCTTTATAATTTTTTGTTATATAATTCGAGTCCGTTATATCACATTCCAAAACTTGACAATATATTTATTACTCTTCAGCCGCGAGAACTTCGTTCATTTCCGCGGCGGCCGCATCGAGTATTTCTTTAGGCGATTTATTGCTTAAAACCAGCGCCTCGGTGGCTACGCCAAGAATAGCGCGGCATTCGAACCATGTCGCGACTAAAGGTTCGAAATCGATATTTTCGAGCATCGTCAGGGCGACTTTCATATTAGGATCTTTTTTAATAGCCTGTTTAACCGCTTCGGTTTCATAAGCCGATTTTCTGACCGGCATATAAGTGGTTTCGATTCCCCAGCGGGCTGTTTGTTCAGTATCGGTGAACCATTTAATGAACTTCCATGCAGCAAGTATTTCTTCTTCGCCGAAGTAGGCGAATATAGCCACATTAGTTCCCGAAAGGACCGAAGTGTTGATCTTATTGTAAGGAATATTAGCCATTCCGAATGGAAAGCGAAGTTTCGACTGCATAAATACCTTTGAAACTATCGTGCCTTCTATCATGGCAACGCGCTCGGCGACGAATTCATTTTGATGCTCGCGGCCCGAAGTGCGCAGCGCGAAGCGGTGCTTCTTCAATTTATTAACCATATAATCCGCTGCCTCGAGAGCTTCGGGAGAATTTATCATGGCTTTTTTTCCGGTTTCGTCGAGTATGCGCCCGCCGTTTTGAAAAATATAATTTTCGAACGACCACGGATCCGATATAAAAGCGTTACCCCAGATGACGGTATATTTCGAACCGTGCGGCGGAAACGATCCGGGGCCGTTCTGCGATTCATATTCGGTAAAATTAATATATTCGTTAAATAAAAAACCCTTACGCTCGAGCATCGTGAGTTTTTTGCCATATTCAATAAATTCGTCCCAGGTGACCGGCGGTTTTTCAGGATCGAGTCCTGCTGCGGCAAAAAGTCTTTTATTATAGTAAAGCGCCGGTATGCTTTTATTAAACGGCATCGAATACACTTTACCGTCTATCGTAACGTTTCTCAAAAGAGCGGGCACTATATCGTTTTTATCGATGCCGACTTCTGCGCTATCCATATATTTATCCAGCGCGACTAAAGCTTCTTCGTTTTTTAACTTCAAAGTCCAGGTTTCAAATACCTGAGCTATATGCGGCGGAATTTCGGCGAAAACGGCGGCCGCGATCTTCTGGTTAAGCGTAGCGTATTCGCCTATAAATTCAGTTTTAACGAATATATTGTCTTTATTGTTTTTATTGAACTCATCAACCATCGAATTTAAAATTTCACCGAGTTTTCCGGCCATCGAATGCCAGAATATTATCTTGAGTTTGCCGTCAGCGGTGTACTGCGGCATTTTTTTCTTAGGCCCGCAAAAGCAGCCCGAAAACATCATCGTAACGAGTAATAAGGCTATCACAAGATACGCGTTAAAAATTTTTTTATTGCCGCGGCAACTGTTATCGTTTATATTTAATGCCATTTTAATAATCTCGCCTTTCTAAAAAAATAAATGGTAATTAGTTAGCTTATAAGCTTCGATACGCAAAATATAATAATATTTTACGTTAAAGTTATTCTTTAGACCCTGTATGCGCGATGCCCTGGATGAATTGCTTCTGCGCCATAAAAAACATTATCAAAAGAGGAAGAATGCAGAAAGTAGATGCGGCCATCAAAAGATGCCACTCGGTGCCTTCAGACTGATTAAAGTTTGAAAGTCCGACCTGCAGAGTGTAGTACTTCTGATCGTTAGTGACGAACAACGGCCATAAAAATGAATTCCAGTTGCCGACGAAAGTGAATATGGCAATCGTAGTGAGCGGTCCCGCCGAAAGCGGAAGAAGTATTTTATAAAAAAACTTCAAACGCGAGCATCCGTCGATACGCGCTGCGTCCCATAGGTCTTTAGGCAGCGTGAGAAAAAATTGCCGTAGCAGGAATATTCCGAAAAAACCCGCCGACCAGGGCACTATAAGCGCGTAAAAAGTATTCAGCCAGCCGAG
Organism: uncultured bacterium; assembly: GCA_964436235.1. GTDB lineage: Bacteria > Muiribacteriota > UBA9980 > UBA9980 > UBA9980 > UBA9980. The sequence goes on along the minus strand of CAYTCW010000009.1, from coordinate 34,429 downwards.
CTGCTTTAATATGAAGTAATTCGGCACCAATAAAACCTGCTGCGGCACCATCATAGTAGCAAGCAAAATCGTAAAAAGCCAGTCTTTGCCGTAAAAATTCATATGTGAAAAAGCGTAGGCGGCAAGCGACGATGTCAATAACTGAAACACCGTACACAGAACGGCTACATATATCGTATTTAAAAAATACATGAAAAACGGCGCCTTGGTCCACGCTATGATATAGTTTTGATATATAAGTTTCGCCGGAAAAATAATAGTGGAATCCAGCGCTTCATAAGGCGTTTTAAACGAAGTTAGAAGCATCCATATAAACGGCGCGAGCATAGTTAAAGCGCCGGTTATCAAAAATATATGAATAAGTGTGGAGATAAATTTTTCTTCCGTTTTGATGGATTTAAACATTAGTATAACGCACCTTTCATTTTCTTATCGATAATCGAACTATTAGCTGTAGTGAACCCTTTTCGCCGTAAATTTTTTCTGCAAATAAGTGATGGCGAATATTATCAAAAACAGAATGAAGGCGAGCGCTGAAGCGCGGCCCATCTTATGTTCGACGTAGGCGAGCTGATAGAGATAGTATATAACGACGGTCGTCGATTCCTGGGGGCCGCCGCCTGTCATCATATAAACCTGCGCAAATACCTGAAACGACGATATAGTTGACATAATCATAACGAAAAAAGTCGTAGGCGAGATCATCGGCCAGGTAACGTTCCAGAAGGTTTTCCAGCGGCCCGCGCCGTCGATTTTAGCCGCGTCGTAAAGCGACGGCGGAACGTTTTGAAGCCCGGCAAGAAAGATAATTACATTATAGCCGAGGCCCTTCCAGATAGACATTATTATGATCGCCGGCATAGCCCATGTGGTGTCCATAAGCCAGTCCGGACCGGGCATGCCCGTCAAAAAACCGATAAACGAATTTAAAACGCCATATTTCTGATATATGTACTTCCAGACTATCGATATGGCGTTAACCGAGGTGATAACTGGTAAAAAGTATATTACGCGGTAAGTTTCAAGACCTTTTATCTTCTGATTTAATAATATGGCGATAAAAAGCGACATGAAAATTTGAACGGGAACGGTGCCTATGACGTAATAAACGGTATTCCACATCGAATACCAGAAATGTTTATTGGTTAATACGTATTCAAAATTAGACAACCCGACGAAATTTTTAAAGTAATTCGTCATTCCTCCGCTGTGAACCGATATAACCATGGCATAAAATATCGGCAGGACATGGAAAGTTAAAATTATAATTAATGCCGGAAACAAATAAGCGTATGCTGACCATTCATATTTTTGAAAAAAAGTTTTTTTACTCATTTTATCTTTGTTTTAGCCATTTCCCTTTCTAACTCTTCTTTAATCTTAGAAGCAGAATCTTTTCCGCCCTTAGATTCCTTCGGTTTATTTGACGCCCATGTTTTCGCGCCGCCAACGCGCACCGTGCGCGTTATGCTGTTTAATAATTCTATAGCTATTATATGGTTTTTAACCGTCTTATCGGAAGCGAGTTCTTCGATAACCGGTTTAATATCGTCGCCCATGCTCTCGATGATATTGATGGCGTTCATTTTGATCATTTCATCGTCTTTATTAAGGCTTTCTATAAGCGGCCTGATGATTTTAAGGCCGGCCGCGCTTAAAGCCGCCGTGATTTTATCCCTGATAATAAAGTTGGATGAAGTAAGATAACGCACCATCGCGGCTACCGAGTGCACGTAAGCCTCGGGATGCTCTAACAGCCTTATAAGAGCGTCGGCGACCTGTTCTTCGTCGAATTTGCCTATTACCTGAACGATCCAGTAAATAGTGGTAGTTCCAGCATTTTCCATATTTTTGATAAGCATATCGCGCTTCAGAGGAGAATTACACATTTTTTCGAGAAGCTGAAGTATAAGCGGGTGCATTTCGACGGGCGCCTCTTCGAGAGTTATAACTAAAGACATCATGAAATTAGTCGATTCGATATCATTAAAGATATCGAGGATCAGCTTCTGGTTCTGCTCGTCTTCCTTAGCGAAAGCGTCTAACATTGGAATAACCGCCGCCGGCGCGCCTATTTTACCGAGCAGCCTGAAAACTTCGAAACGCACCATCGATTCGGGATCGACGATCAGCTTCATAGTATATGGAATTACGCTTAGGCCCTGCCCTATTTCGCCGAGCGATTTGATGGCCTGCACACGCACGCAGGGCTCGCGGTCCTGCATGGCGAACCAGAGCGCCTTTAATATGTCGTCGCCTTCATAAGTGGCGAGCATTTTACAAGCCCACATGCGCACTTCGGTATTCGGATTTTTAAGCGACTTGAAGTAAACCGATCTGCCGGCCTCTTTAACTGTGCCGAGTATATTAGAAACCCAGGTAATGATATTAGCATCTTCAGACGAAGCGAGCGTTTCAAGCAGAAAAGCTATAAGCGCAGGATTTTTCAAATCGCTCATAGACTCCGCGATTACCTCGCACTCTTCGATTATGCCGGCCGAAAGAATTTCTAAAAGCGGTTTTATGGAATTACTCGTCCCGATACGGCCAAGGGCCTTGATAGTATGAATACGGTATTTATCTTCTTTATCGAGCAGACTGTTAATAAGCGTTTGTACCGCCTGATCGCCGAAGTTCTGAAGGACTTTCTGCGACCAGAAACTGATATTTGCATTATCGGAGCCTATTGCCTTTATAAGCGGCCTGATAGCCATTTCGCCGACTCTTTCGAGTATTTCGGAGGCCGCCACGCGGACCGGCCAGGAAGTATCGCCCATGGCTTTGATGAGCGGTTCTATAATTTCGGCGTTCTGAAGACTGCCGAGGGCTTTGACCGTAAAAAGCCTCATGCGCTTATCCGGATGGTCTAAAAGTTTTAAAAGCGAATTCATGGCTTCTCCGCCGATCATGCCGAGCGCTTGTACCGACCAGTAGCGGACGTCTTCAGACTCATTGCCTATAGCTGCATTAAGCGCCGGAATCGCGCGGAACTTCATGCGCGCTACCATTTCGGCCGCCTGAGTCCTTATCTGCCAGAAGTTATCTTTAAAAGCTTCGATCAAAGTTGGAATTGCGCGTATATCGTCAGTTTCGCCGAGAGCGGTAACTATGAAAAAGCGTATTTCCTTTTGCGGAGTATTCAGCATTTTTTTAAGAATACCTACGGCGTTGCCTTTCATAATTTTAGCGATAAGCCTTACCGTCCAGTATTTAACGTCGTCGTTGGCCTGAAAAAAGGCGGTTTTAAGTTTTTCGACGGCCGATTCGCCTATTACTTCAAGCATTTCAAACGCGTGGCGGCGAACGAGCCAGGACGAATCGGAAAGCGCGCCGATAAGCGAATCGACGGCTTCTTCGCAGCGCGTTTCGCCTATGCCGCCTACGGCGTAAAATCTTATATTTTTATCTTCGTGTTTCAGCAGGGATATAAACGCCGGCAGAGCGTCTCTTTTAAGTATAAAGCCGAGCACCTTGATCGCCCAGAAGCAGATATCGTCATTTCCCATGGCGTTCAGATTATCCTGAAACGCTTTTTGAAGTTTTGGAACGGCTGCCCCGCCTACTTTTTCAAGTCCTTCAGCGGCGTGCTTACGCACTGACCAGTCAGCGTCGCCGAGCGCGATTATAAGAGGATCGACGACGCCGGGCGACGGATTTATGCAAAGGCTCCTTATTACATGCAGTCTCAGATCGCGGTCCGGATCGTCTAAAAGCTGCGTCAACGAAGATATGCCGGCGCCGCCTAGCGTGCCTAATATTTTAATGCTCCAGAACTGTATATCTTCGTTATCGCTGTTAACGAAAGACATAAGCGGCTCTATGGAAAGCTCACCTATGGATATCAATGAATTCGCTGCGGCAGCGCGGTTATTCCAGACCGGATCTTTAAGACAATTGATCAAAAGATTTACGACGCGCTTATTTTTAACCTGCGCTAAAGCCGTTATAGCTTCTAAACGCACTTTCGCGTCCGCGCTCTTCAGATTCTTCAAAATCTGCTCAGCCGACAATCCCTCAGGTTTTTGTTCTTCCTGTTCTATATATTCGTCTTTTTCTTCGTCGTACATATCCTGCCTTGAACTTTTTATAGAATAGATCCACCGGGTTAATAATCTAATGATTATATCAACAAAAACGATATCTTGTCAATAAGTTTATTTTCATGTTTTTAATTTTTGCGTAAGATCTTATTTACCTTATCCATGAATGTTTTTACGCGCTCGAAACAAACGCCTTTTCGCCAATCGCCGTCATATTTAAAATGTGAACCTACTATCAGCGCATCTGCCGCGTTTAAAAAAATATCGAGATTATCGCAATCGACTCCGGAACCTGCCATTACGGGTATCTTAACGCTTTTTTTCACCCGCCGGATTTCATCGGGGTCCGCCTGACAGCCGGTGGCCGCGCCCGTGACTATAACCCCGTCGCTTAAAAAAAACTCGGCGGCGTGGGCCGTTTCTTCGATGGATATATCTGCGGTTATAGCATGAGAACTGTGTTTTTTCTTGATATCGGTAAAAACCCGGATGCGATCGGCGCCTATGGATTTACGATAGCGCATAAGATCGCCCGCGCACGAATCGAACATTCCCTCATCGGCAAGGTGGCCGAAAACAAAGCCTTCCGCGCGTATGAAATCGAGGCCCGCTGAATGCGCGGCCGCCATGGCTTCGCGGTTGGCGCCGGCTAAAATCTGGATGCCGCAGGGCAATTTCGAAGCGTTTTTGACTTCATAGCCGATTACCGACATCAGCGAGGTTATTTCGGGGCCGCAAGGGCCTTTCATATATGGCACATCGTGCATATTTTCGATCATTATGGAGTGGACGCCGGCTTTTTTATAAAGTTTAGCCTCTTCGACGGCGCTTTTGATTATCTGCGCAACGCTAAGGAAATGACCGGGCGTCCCCGGAAGCGCGGCCACATGTATCATGGCTATTATAGCCTTATCGGAATTAAACAAATCATTAAAATTTTTCAATTGACTACCGCCTCGCTTACTTAAATCTTAAAGCGGCACGGACGAAACCTATTAAAACTGCCGCGCCCGTGCCGATAAATGAAATTTTATAAATTAAATTCGCCTTTAAAATTTAAAAAAGCGAGATAGGCTTCGTAAGACGAATAAAGATCGAATTTTGATATAAGTTCCGTCGGCGAATGCAGCGACATGCAGGCAGGACCTATATCTATTACGTCCATATTGTAGGAAGCTAAATACCTCGCGACCGTATTACCGCCGCCTTCATCGACTTTGCCGAGCTCGCCGGCCTGCCATTTAATGGAAGATTTATCGAATAATTCGATAAGGGACGCCATAAATTCCGAGGAGGCTTCGCTCGATTCGCGTTTTCCGCCCGCACCCGTGAACTTACATATAGTTACGCCGCAGTTGATATGGGGGACGTTGTGCGTATCGAAAACCGCTTTCCACGTAGGATTATAAGCCTCAGTGGTATCCGCGGAAATAGCTTTCGAATTCGACTGGGCTTTTCTGAGACGATGATAAAGGCCGTTTTCACCTTCGAATGCGAGAATATTTTCATAAACGTCGGAAATAAAAAGCGAGGTAGCCGAAGTATTGCCGGCGGAATTTATCTCTTCGCGGTCTAAAAAATAGGCTATAGTGGTATATTCGGGCTTTTTAGCCTCGAATGCGGCGAGCGCCGTCGCATAAACGCAGGCGCGGTCGTCATGTCCGTAACCCGCTATCATCGAAGCGTCGAAACCGATGTCCTGCGTGCGCATTGCCGGAACGGCGGATAATTCGGCGGATATCAGATCTTTTTCGACTATGCCGTATTTTTTATTCAGAATTTGAAGTATGTTAAGTTTTACTTTATCTTTTGCTTTTTCATCCGATTCAGCTGGAATAGAGCCTACGAGCAGATTCAACTCCTCGCCTTTTATTACTTCGTTGTATTTTCTTTCGCCCTGCAATTTACCGCTTACGTGAATGGCAAGATCGGGAAGCATGAACGCTGGTTCGTCTATCGAATCGCCCAGACTTATATTTACCTTTTTACCGCCCTTTAATATTACCACGCCGTGAAGCGACATCGGGCATGAAATCCACTGGAATTTTTTAATTCCTCCGTAGTAATGGGTTTTGAAAAAACCGAGACCGCCTTCTTCGTACAGCGGCATGGCTTTTATATCGATGCGCGGACTGTCGACATGCGAAAGCAATACATGGGCGCCGTCAGTAAGAGGACGTTTGCCCATATTAACGATCGCCATGCTTTTATTTCTGTTTACTATATAAAATTTATCGTTAATTAAACCTTTCGACGACCTCTTTACTTTTTTGATATCGACGTAGCCCTGTTTTTCAGCCATTTTAATTAATTGTTCTATGGTTTCGCGATCAGTGCGCGCCGAGTCTAAAAATTTTTTATAGCCGGCGGCAAAATCGAATATTTTTTTATTCTTATCCGCTTTAAGCCCCTTATAGCCGTTTTCTTTCTTTAAAATTAAATCGCCTGTTTCTTTTTTCATGCCTTCCCCCCGAAATTTTATTTTATACAAGCTAATATTATCAGAAAATCTAAAGTTTTGTCAATAAAAATTGAAATCAAATTGCGTAATTAAAATTTTAAAATAAAATTGAACTAATCACGGCGAGATAAAATTATAGTATGTCCGCAGGTTCTTTTACAACTTAAAAACAGCTCTGATGCTATATTTTTACTCATTTCCTGAGTCGAAAATTTAAAGTTTAACTTATTTTAACTCAACTTAACAAAACTTAACAAAATAAGAGTGTCGTCATCAATAATTAAGACGAAATTTATGATGTTCGCTGATGCGACAAAAACATTACATTATCAATGAAATACGGAGGGAAAAATGAAACTATTTAAAAGCCTTGGTATTGGATTAGCCGCGGGATGCTTGATTTGTTCAGCCGCAATCGCTCAGGATGAAACGACCACCGTTTCACAGGACGCTAAAAAAGGCGGCATCCGCAATATGTTCAAAAATTTTGATACGGACGGCGACGGAAAACTCAGCGACACTGAAAAAGAAGCTGCTATGGCTAAAGCTAAAGAAAGACTCAAAGAGCAGCTCGAAAAAAACACGGAATTAAAAGCGCGCCTTCTCGAAAAATTCGACGCGGATAAAGACGGCGCGCTGAGCGACGATGAACTAAAAACCGCTGCTTCACAAAGGCCGCACGGCAGACGCGGCGCAGGAATGAACGGCGAGGGAATGGGCGGCCGCGATGAAATTATGAAAAAATTCGATGCAGACGGCGATGGAACGCTCAGCGACACCGAAAAAGAAACCGCTAAGGCTGCTTTCATAACTCGTTTGAAAGAAGATATGGAAAAAAATCCTGAAATGAAAGCTAAACTTCTCGAAAAATTCGACGCGGACAAAGACGGTTCTTTAAGCGACGCAGAACTTAAAGCGATCGAATCGCAGGGACCGCCACGCGGCAAACGCGGAGAAGGAATGAACGGAGAAGGCATGGGCGGCCGTAATGAAGTTATAAAAAAATTTGACGCAGACGGCGACGGAACGCTCAGCGACGCTGAAAAAGAAACCGCTAAAGCCGCTTTTACAACTCGTTTAAAAGAAGATATGGAAAAAAATCCTGAAATGAAAGCTAAACTTCTCGAAAAATTCGACGCGGACAAAGACGGTTCTTTAAGCGACGCAGAACTTAAAACAATGGAATCGCAGAGACCGCAACGCGGCAAGGGCCCGGGCGGACCAATGGGCGTCGGTAAGCGCGGCGGCGGCAGGGGACCAAGGGGCGGAAGATAGTTTTAAAGAGTAAAATAAAAATACCGGTTCATCGGAGCAATATTGTCCTCCTTAGGCGCGGCGGTGTTTTTTAGCCGCCAACGCCCGAAGGAACGGCGGTATAATCAATACGAAGTAATAAGGACGGCGCGCGCCGCTATTTAGTAAATGAAATTCACCTATAACCGCAAATCCTTAAAATTAAATCAGACGGAGGCTTTAAGACCGTTTAAAAACAATAAAACGGGCTTGAAAGCCTTCGCTTCTCTTTTCATAATGATCATTTTAGCGACAGGCGGGGGTTTATTTCCAGTCAGCGTCGAGGCAGCCACAAAACTCCTCGATGAATACGTTCATATAATGCAAAACGGCAGTTTTAATAAACCGGCTCGCATCAAAACGATTTCTAAATATTCTACCTCACAGGAAGTTTCCACGGGAATCAACGAAAAAATATCCGATGATGAATTTTTCGAATTTATGAATCTGGTTTCGGAGACGGAAAATGAAAATCTGCTCTATGAAATCAAGATGAGCGAAGAAAAAATAATGGCCGGTAAAACCCTGTCGGCGGGCATTTTCAAAATTTTTGGCGAATATTATTCCACGAATAAAAAACCGGGCTACCTTCTTTTAAAATCTAACGACTCTGACGGCGAAGATTACGGTTACGATTACGAATCGGCCGGATACTCGAGCGGCTTTTTATATAAATTCAATGCCGGCCCCTCGATAGGCGCTGATTATTCCAGCCGCCGAACGACGGAAGATTCGCAGGATGAATTTGGCCATCAAAAACTTTGCTTATCGACCTCCACTCCTTTATTAAAAGATTATAAAATTTCAGCGAATTTCAATCAACTCTCATCTGATTTGAGCGACAGATTAAACGAATTTGGCGTCGATTTCGGTTCTCCGGCCGGAACATTCGACTGGGGCGGCGGCATTTCTAAAAATGTTTATGCAAGCGGGCTTTCATCTTTTTTAGCGCCGGCCCATTACCGCCGTTATTATTTAAACGCCGGTTATATTATCGCCGATGAATTTTACCTGCAACTGTCTCCGGCATTCGAAGACTATTACGAAGACAAAAATAAAAAAATCGAAATTATAACAAGCCTTTTATATTATCCAGATTACTTTCCGGATATAAGCTTCGATATTTACCACAGGGCGATGAAGTTCAATAAAAACGGCGAAGACGATAAAAACTTCGTTTACTTTACGCCGGAAAGCAACACTGGCATTGGAATTTCAGCGAACTATCAGGTTAAATTCAGAAAAAAAACTTCGTACGGCCTGAGTTTAAGCCTTGACCGCGAAGAATACACTTACAATGACGAACTAACTCAATACTATACGGCTTCAGCCATGACAAAAATCAGCCACTCATTCAACCGCTTCATTCGCTTCGAAGCGCGATACGGCTTTTCGATTTCGCAATCTGACGGCTTTCCTCTGAGTCAAAATTTAAAAATCAATACCACCTGCAAGTTTTAACCATGCACCTGGAAGCCTGGTTTAAAACAAACTTATTAAAAACGAATTGACAGACGCCATATAAATGCTGTATAATAAGCAGGAAATGAGCGTAGATAAAATAAGCGAAAAATTAAATATAACAGGCTCTGCCGGCGAAGAAGAAAAGCAGATAAAAGTTTTACAGTTTTTAAAGAAAATAAAACTTTCCCGCGACCGCGCTTCTCTAACAGGCGAACTCAAAGAGATACTCTCAGCCGAAATCGACTGCGGCGAAAGCATTTACTATCAAATGCTCCACAGCGATTTAGTCACGGTGAGGCGTTTTGCTTTAGATTTTTATATGCTTAATCCGCTTCCTAATCTTAGAGTATATGCTAAAAATATAATATTGCTCGAAGACGATATTGAAAATTTAAAACTTTGCCTGAAAATCGCCGCTGGAACGATTGACCGATCAGAATTGCAGGCGCTTTTCAATGGCGTCATATCTAAAACTAACAAAAAAAACGATATAATTCTCGATTTTTTAAAAAATGAATGCGCCGCGCTCAATATCGACTATGGCAGAATGCTCGGAAACGCTCATTCAATACGCGAGCAGGAACGCAAAAAGAGAATTGAAAAATACGATAAAAACACTTCCGACGAAGGCGTTACGCTTACCGGCGCATTAAGCGAAAAAATTAAAAACCCCGTATTTGTAAAATACGCCGTTGCCGCTTTAATATCTTTAGTGATGCTCGCCGCCGCTCTTAAAATTTTTCAGGAGGTTTCAGCTTCGAGAACTTTATCACGCGCCCTGTCTTTAATCGATGAATACAAAGAAAACGAGGCTAAAGGTCTTCTCGCGCAGTTTTGCGGCGTCTATCCCGGCGAATTAGCCGCCCGCTTCCACCTTCACCGGATATATTGTGAAAACTACGAGATAATAGAGGCCAACCAGATACTCGCCGAAATGCTTTCCATAAACCCTGAATCCGGATTGACCTTTCTTGCCGAAGTTAGAAACGCCGTATTTTCAAGCGAATTAAAACAGGCTTCCGCTTTCTTTTCAAAATCATGGCACGAATATTCATCGAATGAAGACGCCGTTTTTTTAAAAGCTCGCTACGATTACACTAAGCAAATGATTTCAACCGGCGCAACCGCACCGGATTACGAACCGGTTTACGGCGCACTCGAAGGGCTTCTTAAAAAAAATATCAACGGATATAAGCCTTATATAACTAACCTTATGATCACCGTAGCGGCCGCTGGAAGGCTCTTCGAACGCGCCCGCCCGCATTATTTAGAAGCATTAAAAACGCGCGGCGCGGTTGATTTTAAAACGCAGTTAGCATGCGCCTATTTCGCCGAAAGTTCTAAAAACTATGAGCAGGCGCTCGCTCTTTTTGACAGGGCGTCGAAAGAAAAAAACTCGCCAGAATCGATCGTCCGTTACGCGTCTTCCTGCGCCGGCCGAATAGCGCTTATGACTAAAAAATATAAACCCGCGCTTGATTATTTTTTAAAATTACGCGATCTGGGCTCGCCTGATGCCGTAACTTATATCGGCCTCATCGAAACCTACGGCGAGCTCGGAGATATCGGCGGCCTTAACGCCATTTACGGCGAAGCTCAGGCTAATTTCAAGGACGAACTTATGATACACTACAGCTTCGGAGTGGCCAAAATGAAAATGGGCGAATACGAAGAAGCTATAAAGGCTTTTAAAACGGCGCTCGAGATCAATCCCGAAACGGCAGCCGCATACTATAATTTGGGACGCTCGCTTTCGGCGATGGCCGAAAAAATAGAGGCGCACTCAATGCCGTGGAATAAATTCATCGATGAAGCCTACTCTAATTACAAAAAATGCCTTTCTATCGACGAAAAATACCACGACGCCTACATAAGCCTCGGCACTCTGGCATTAAGCAAAAGCCCGCCGGATTACCCCGATGCTGAAAAGAATTTCAACGCCGCTCTTAAAATCAATAAAAACTCACGGGAAGCTCTTTTCAACCTTTTATCCCTTGCCGGCCTTAAATCAGACGATAAAATGGCGGACAGGTACAAAAAACTTATAGGCGAAACACTGAGTGAAGACGAAGACGCCATGAACAGGCTGAAAAAGTATGATTAAACTATTAGTTAATAACGAAGTTAATAAAAGAGCAAAAAAAGGCTCGTCCCTGCTTGTCGTACTGGGACTCCTTTTCGTTATTTTCATATTCGGCTTCGGTTATGCAAACTACCTCAACGGACAGGTTTATTTTTTAGAGCGCGAAAAAGATTACGAAGCGGCGAGGCTTATTATTAAATCGGCATTCACCGAATCATTGTATCTTATCAACTACGATAACCGCGATTTTATCAATCGCCTTCAAAATACTTCTTCAGAAGGCTTCTCGAAGCCTTTCAATTTTTATAACGCCAGAACGGAAACCGCTAAAAAACTTATGAAAAAAATATTCGAAAAATATGAAAACCCTTCGCTGAATGTATGGTTCGAACTGATCGAACCGGTCAATTTTAAGACGGGCGCGGAAGCCGGCGAAAAATTCGCTCGTTTTAAATTGCACGGACAGTTCAACGCCGGCATAATAACGGCGAAATTAGAATACGAGGTAATTGCGCGGCTCGCAAAGATTACTTACGAAAACCGCGGCGGCGCATCTTATTTGAAACTATCTCCCGAAAGGGTTTTTGCCGTTATCAATAAAGACGAACACATAGAAGACGGAAAATATTACGGCATTTGCGTTTATAACGGCCGGGACCCGAAAGCCGCAAAAAAGGCCGCTGAGGCTAACGACGAGTTCAAAGCGCTGCTCGTGACGCCCAACGGCTCGGTAATTTGCGACCGCGCGCTAACTTATAACGGGTACTGCCTTACATTCGGGCCGCCCATGATTAAGTAGGCACGAAATTATAAAAATAACGCCATGCATCGCATTTTAGCGTAGTGTAATATAGAAAAATCCAGTACAGGAGCAGCAATCTTTAAAATGTTAGATTACCGGCAATTTATCAAAAAAAATATTTACGCTTTTTCCCTCGTGGAAGTTATGATCGCGGCTTCGATTCTTGCGATGGGATCTATTTCGGTTTTCCAGCTTTTTACATTCACCACGCGAAGCACCGCCGCCATATACAATAATTCCATAGCGCTGAATCTCGCCCGCACGACGCTCGAGCAGATAGAAGCCGCCGGCGCCTCTAAATTCAGCGCGCAAAATATATCTACCGTAAAAACCGACCGCAATATTTTCAATATAGAAACCGGCGTATCGAAATTATCTAAAATATTTTCCCAGGCCGATGTAACGGTCAAATACAAACAGGCCGGCCGCGAAGTAAAATTGAGTTTATCTATGATAGTTTATAACTGACAGGAAATTTTATGATGACGAATAAAAAAATTATTACAAACTATAACAATAATACTGCCATCACTTTTAATATCAACGACGGCGCCGCCGGATTCGCCCGCCGCCGCCGGTTATTTTTATCTAAGCGCGCTATAACCCTTACCGAGCTTTTAGTCGCCATATCCATCGCCGGAATAATTATGATGGCCGCCTATGCGATTTTTTCTTCAAGCATAAGACAATTCACTGACGGAATTAATCAACTCGAAGCTCAACGAAACGGACGGAGGATCATATCGTTCATGCGAAAAAAAATCAGCGCGGCCGTCTGCGGAATAAAGGCTTCCGACGCGGGTGATAAAGCGCCTACGGGCCTTTCGAGCGGAATAGAATTGAGCGTTTTTACTCCCGATGACGCTTCTAAATTAAGTCAAGGCGATCTATTATACAAAACGGTCAGTGAAATATATTACCTTTCCGGCGGAAAAATCATGTTAAAAAGTGAAACCAACCGGCAGCCGGTAAAAGTTTTCGACTCCGTCAAATCGATCTACTTCAAAATTTTCACTATTAAGCGCGGCCGCACCGATATTGCCGCCGTTTTAATAACGGTAACCGCATTCTGCGGCAATCAAAGCGCTTCTTATGAGTCGATGGTAACTCCCGTTTTTATCGGCGGCCTTAAATCCGCCGAGTTTATGGTTCTTCCTATCGTTAACACCTATGCCGTCGAATCGTCTAATTAACATTTTATAGTCCAACCATATTTTTATCTTATTTTAACTTATTTTTAACTTATTTTTAACTTATAACCTTAACCTTTTATTTTAATATCCGATAATCAAAAAAAGGAAGAAAGGAGGCGACGCTTTTTTCAATGCAGGATTTAAAATGCCAGAAGTGCGATACGCGCTTCGTTACGGAAACCATTTCCGGCGTGACGGTTAAAACATGCACTAAATGCAGGCTCGTATTTATAGACGGAGTGGAGGTCACAAGGCTTCGTGAAGGCCATAACGCTTATAATAAAGACCTCGGAGGCTCCCGCGGCTACGAAACCACTAAAGCCACCCATATAGTAAGCGAAAAATGCCCGCGCTGTGAAGTCGAACTAAGAGACGAAGAATATATTCAGAATTCAAATATCCATTTTAAGCTGTGCGGCAAATGCCTTTCGATTATTTTCGAGGCAGGCGAGCTCAATAAATTAAAAAATTATCAAATATCGCCGGCCACTAAAATTTACGATGAATTCGAAGAATTATTCCCGGTCATGAAAAAAGTAATGGCTGGTTGATTTGTCAGCTCATAACCAAGGTTAAGGTATATACATAAAACGGCCGCGATAACCGCGGCCGTTTTTATTTCTTTTTGTTATTTTGTTATCGCCTTATGAGTCCATTTAAATAGTCGATTATTCGAATTTTGGCAACGACTTTCAATGTTTATAAGAAACATTTTTACAGTTTTTTGACTTTCTGAGCATACTCATTGTTGCATTATTTGGATTACATGCAGCATTTAAATTAAAGTTTCAAATACTCATCTATATGGCCTTTTACAACATTAAGACTGTCGAGCCAGAATTTTTCTTTTGTTATGTCGATCGAAAAATTTTTAGTTAAATCGGAGGCCGTGTATAATCCGGTTGAACGAAGCAGCTGATTATATTTCGGCACAAATTTCTGCCCGTCGCGATCGAAAATTTTATAAAGGCCGAGACCGAATAAAAAGCCGAAAGCGTAAGGATAATTATAAAAAGCAAGCTCGGGCATATAATAATGCAGCTTGACCGCCCACATATATTTATGGAATGTTTTGGTTTCGACGCCGCTGCCGTAAGTAGCTTTTTGAGCTTTGAGCATTATATCGCAGAAATCTCCGGCCGATAATTCATTCTTTTCGCGGCCGTCAAATACTTCTTTTTCGAATAAATAACGCGAATATATATCGACGATCAACTGGCTCGCGCCTATAAGCTGAGTTTCAAGCAGCGCTAATTTTTCGTTTTTGCCGGCCTGCTTGAGCGCCGCGTTTAATATAATGGTTTCGCAAAATATCGAAGCGGTTTCAGCCAGAGTCATCGGAGTCGAACGCTGCGCCATAGTAAGGCCTTTTTGGCATTCGTTATGATAAGCGTGTCCTAATTCGTGGGCGATAGTCAAAACCTGTTCGAAAGAACCGTCGAAATTACATAATATACGCGATTCTTCGGTTTTTGGGACCGGCATGCAGAAAGCGCCGCCGCGTTTTCCGTCGCGCGGATAAACGTCGATCCATTTATTTTTAAAGGCGCGCGAGGCAAGGCCGCCTAAATCTTTTGAAAAAGCGTTGAAATTATCGACGACGAATTCGCAGGCTTCTTTATAAGTGAAACGGCGTTCGGACTTGCCAACCGGCGCGAAAAGGTTCCACCACGAAAGAGATTTTTCGCCGAGACGCGATGCTTTCTTTTTAAAATATTTTCTAAACATTTCAAAAGAACCGCCCATGGCCGAAAGCAATGCTTTCAAAGTCTTCGCATCGATACGGTTGACATCTAATGAATGGTCTATACATGATTTGCGACCGCGCTGCTTGTTAAGCGTTATATTATGGCCCTTTACGCCGTTGAGCGCCGCGGCGATAGGCTCACGGACGGTTTCCCATGCTTTTATCTCGGCTTCGTAACCGGCTTTTCTGGTTTTTTCATCGGCGGAATAAGCGAGATTGCGAATCTGGGCCATGGGCATATTTTCGGTTTTGCCCTTTATGGCAACGGGCGCTGAAAGCTGGGACGAAACGACTCCCTGTAATTTTGAAAAAGCCTGTCCGCCGCTTAAAGCGAGTTCAGCAGCGAGGCGTTCTTTATCTTCGCTCATTAAATATATGCTCTGCTGGTAAGATTCCTGAAGGTAAAATCTATGTTGATCGAGCGTTTCGTTTAATTCGTAAAGTTTTTCAAGATTTGCGCCTATCGTGCCTATAAACCCCTGAAGCATAACGTCGAGATTTTTAAGCGCTACTCCGATTTTTTCAAGTTCGGAAGTTTTCTGAGCGGCTAATTTATTATATGAGTCCGTCGAATAAAATGAAAAAACGAAAGCGTCAAGCGTTACATAAAGCGTGTAAGCTTTATTCATTAATTCAACCGCATGAGCCAGCTTATCGGCAAGTGCTTTGCCCGGTTTTATTTTTTTAGAATCGCCCTTGGCTATCTGGTTATCGTCAAAATATTTACCGGCGCTTTCGATAAGTTTCTGCAGAAATTGCCAGTCTTTTTTCATGTCGGCGGAATCGAGACCGCGGTAAACGTTAGAAAGGTCCCAGCGGATATCTTCTTTAACGGTTTTTTTCATTAAAACAACATCTCCTGTCAGTATTGGTTTAACTCAATATCAATATACTAAAATATTTTGATTTTTAATATTAATATTTAATATTGATATTTGACTTTTTTTATATTGTCTTGTATTATACAACAATATTTTTAAAATTCAAATAATAATTTTTAAAATATTTTTCTCTTTTTCTTTTTTTTAATATTTTAATTTATAACTCAATCCATAAAAACTGAAAGGAATTAAATGAACGAGGAAATCATCGAATACAGGGTCGCGATTATCTGCCCGGTGCCGCGCGAATATCAAATATGCAAAAATAAGCTGGGCTTAATTAACGAAACCATAGTAAATAACAAAAAACTCTCCCGGTTAACTAAAAATAAAATACTCGTCACGGCGGTTTCGGCGGGAATCGGCAAAATTAACTGCGCCGCCGCCACCCAGCGTATGATCAGCGAGTTAAGATGCGATATCCTTATCGATAGCGGCTCAGCGGGCGCGCTGGACGAAAATCACTCCTGCGGCGATATAGTTTTTGCCGTCAATTCTTATGAGCACGACATTTTACACGAACCAGGCTTTAACAATCTGAAAAAAGAACTGAGCAGCTCGACTATCATGAAAAGCATTCTGGTAAACGAAAAAAAACTGTCTTTATTTAACGATTTCAGACTGCATGTACGCGAAAAAAACGGATGCGATATTTTTACCGGCGACTGCGCCAGCGGAGAAAAAAACGTGAATTCCCAAATATTGAAAGAAACGCTTAAAAAAAACTTTAAAAGCATTATCTGTAACTGGGAAACCTCCGCCGTTTTAAAAACCGCTACTCTTTGCCGAATTCCCTGCCTTTCAATCAGAAGCATAAGCGACGGCGCCGACGAAAATATGATGGCCGATTACAAAAAAAACGCCGGCGGCGCTCTGGAAAAATTATACGAAACAATAGCCATTTTCATATACGACGGCTGGATGAAAAAAATTATCGAAGCCCTGTAACAGGTCTATCACGACATTGCCCGCACGTCTTTAATAAAATTTTTGAAATATTAAAAATAAAATATACACTCTTCCTTAAATCTTACGGATAAAAACATATTTTAATGTTTTTTTGAAGGGGAGGGAGAAAAGGTTAGCAACCCTTTCTCCCTCCCCTTCACCCCTCCCTCTTTCGGCAATTTGCCTGACGCTTTATTGTTGGTTTGTCGATAGCTTGTTCTGTCAGGGCTTTAACCTGGTGAAGCCCATTGCGAAGTATTAGCAAGTTGTTTTTTAGTTTTTTCTTTATTGTTTGTCTGCTATTCGCTTATCCATCTATTCACGCATTCATTCATTAATTAATTCATTCATTTGCTTGTTCGCTTGTTTGTTTGTTGCTTTTTACTTATTTGTTTGCCAGCTTGCTTGTTTGCATTCGCGAGCATGCTCGTGAATGCGTGGCAATAACGGTTTTACCGCAACTTAAATGAATGGCTCGCGGTAAAAATCGCTGTAAATCGAGACTGATAATTGTACTGCTAAAATTCAGCTAAAGAGCTCACGGGAAAAACTAATGTAAATCAAATAAATTCAATTACATTGTATAAAAACATCATGTTTTATAGAATTTTCGTGGATATAATAAAAGTTGTTACACTTCAAAGCATTACCGTAAGCATTATTATTAAAATCCAGCGGTGCGTAAATAGCACGCCTCCGCGCACGCCGTGCGCGGAGGCAAAACAAACAAACGGCATGAAAGAAGTTTATGACAGGACAGAAAAATAGAAAATAGAAAATAGAGAATAGAGAACGGAAAAAAATGGGGGAAATGGCGTAAGAGCTTTGTAATAAAAAAGAAAAACTTCGAAGCCGGCAGGAAACGCCGCCCGAAATAAAAAGGCTATGATAATAGCTTTTTTATTTCGATGCCACAAAACTGCTCGCGGTACGCGCGCAGTTTTATATTCAGGGAGAGTAAAGGGGGCACGGGGGAGAAGAGAGGGCTATTAGTCCTTTCTTCTCCCCCGTCGCGGTCTTGCAGCACTTCTTCGGTTTCGTGAAGCTCTTATAAATCACGGGCAAGATAATTTTAAAAAAAGTTAAAATAATATTTGACAACCCACTAAAAAAATGATAAAATTCAAATAATCAAAAAGTAAGTAAGTGATTACTTACTTACTTTTACAAAATTTAATCCGGTTATGTTGTGGGAGAGACTATGAAATCAAAAAACGGCGATAAAAAAAAGGCAGCGTTGTGCGTATTTGAAGAAAACGCGAAAATTTGCGATTACGAAAACATATCAGATGCGCTTAATAATGCTTCTGGAAGCGGCCGACGCAATTCCTCCGGGCCTGAAACTAAGCCTCAAAAGCGTTTTGAACGCACGCACGCGGCTATATTAAAATCGGCCGCCGGGCTTTTCGCGCACAAAGGATTCAAAGGCGCCACCACGCGCGATATAGCCGCCGGCGCAGGCGTTACCGAAATAACTTTATACCGTCATTTTAAATCCAAAGAAGAAATTTTTATAGAAATCATCAAAAATATGAGTTTGTTGAGCATGGCTGACGATTTATCGGATGAGGGCGCAAATCTGGATATAAAAAGCAAATTAGAACGTATAGCCTTAAAGTTTATAACGCTGTTTCAAAGCCGGTCTAACGAATTCAGAATAATGCTTTCCGAAACGATTACCAGGCCGGATATGTCGCAGATGTTTTTTGAAACCATTCCCAGCCGCGGCATAGAAATGATTTCAAAAATAATGCAAAAAGAAATAGAACGCGGAGTTTTCAAAAAAGCCGATCCTAAGCTTTTAGCCAGAGCTTTTATCGGGATGTTTTTAGCCTATAATCTCATGCAGGAAATATTTTTAGGCAAAGAACGCGACCCGCAGGACCCGAATGAAATCACTCGCGTATTCACCGATATATTTTTAAACGGCGCGTTACAAAAATAATAAACAATAATAATATTTTCAATTTTTTTTGGTAAAAGAGGTATGAGTTAAAATGAAAATTAATTTTCAAAATCGTAAGTTAGTAAGCGCTTTTATTTTACTTTTGTTCACGGCGTTATTTTTTTTCGGACGCGCACCCGTTTACCGGGCTAATCTCACCGCCGCCGATATCAATTCAAACAGCATAGAAATATCCGGCATAATCGAATATAAAAAAATCGGGCTTTCGTTTAAAAATCCCGGGAAAATAGAGCGCCTGAATGTGGACGAAGGGTTTATGGTTAAAAAAGGCTATTTAATAGCCTCTTTAGATATAAGCGAACTTTCCATCCAGAAAAGAAAAGCCGAAAACGCGCTGTTATATGTAGAATCGCTAAAACCTCAGTTAGAATTAATGATCTCTTTTCAAAAAGCCAGCTATGAAAGCCAGAAAATGCTTGCCGCGGCAAATCTTTCCGCCGCAAAAGCGCGCCTCGACGAAGCCGTCGCCGGAAACCGCGAGCAGCAGATCGAACAGGCCAAAGCTTCTATGAATAAAGCTTTTATCGAATTCGACAAACTTTCTAAAGATTATAAACGCTACGTCGAGCTGAGCAAATCCGGCTCGGTGACCAGCCAATCGCTCGACACCGTAAGATCGCAGCTATTAGCGGCGGAACAGCTCAAACGCTCCGCCGAAGAGCAGTACAATTTATTGAAAGCCGGAGCGCGACGCGAAACCATTGAATTAATGAAGGCAGGCGTCGCGCAAGCTGAAGCACAGATAAAAGGCGCCGAAGCGCTCGCGTTTCAGGCAAAAAAAGCCGAATGCGACTTAGAGTCGTTAATGCGTGAAATCGAAGTAAAAAAAGCCGATATCGAATCTATCGACAATAAGATATCGGAAGCCTCGCTCACCGCTCCGCAGGACGGAATGATAATCGAAAAAATAAGCGAAACTTCAGAAGTAGTCGGAGCCGCTTCGTCGATAGCCGTACTGGCTAATTTAACGGACGTATGGGTGCGCGGCTACATTCCCGAAGAAGATATGGGCAAGATAAAAATCGGTCAGAAAGCCGTTGTAATTTCAGACAGTTTTAAAGATAAAACCTATGACGGCTATATCTCATATATATCTCCTGAAGCCGAGTTCACGCCTAAAAACGTACAGACTAAACGCGAAAGGGTAAAACTTGTTTATCGCGTTAAAATCAACGTGGACAACAATTCGCGCGAGTTAAAATTAGGAATGCCCGTTGACGTAAAAATAAAATGTGATTTATAATAATTAAGCAGGCTATAATAATTATGAAAAACGCTTCTGAATATAAATTAAACGACGGCCCCGCCATATCCGTAGAAGGGCTTCACAAAAAATTCGACTCTACAGACGCTCTTGCCGGCGTTTCATTAGAAGTGGCGCGCGGTGAAATATTCGGAGTGCTCGGCCCCGACGGCGCCGGAAAAACCACTCTAATGCGCATTCTTGCCGGATTAATGGATTACGGAGAAGGAAGCGTACGCGTGGCCGGATTCGACTTAAAAACCGAGCAGCCCGGCTTAAGCGATCTGATAGCGTATATGCCGCAGCGCTTCGGCTTATACGAAGACCTTACTGTCATGGAAAATATTTTATTCTATTCGGATCTGTACGACATGTCTCGCGGCGCCGCTCTTGACGCCCGCATCGACGAACTGCTCGAATTCTGCCGGATGGCCCCGTTTAAAAACAGGCTCGCCGGAAGATTGTCCGGCGGCATGAAACAAAAGCTCGGACTTACCTGCGCTTTAATTCACACGCCGCAGCTATTGTTATTAGACGAACCCACCAACGGCGTAGATCCCGTCTCACGGCGCGAATTCTGGAAAATATTAAATGAAATGCGTAAAAGCGGCCTTACGGTTTTTGTATCGACGACCTATCTTGACGAGGCCGAACGCTGCAACAGAATCGCTTTTATCAACAACGGCCGAATCGGTTCCATCTCGACGCCTCAGCAGCTGAAAAAATCATCGCAAAACCTTTTATGGCGGATCGAAGTAAGCGATAAATTCAGGGCTGTCGAAGCCTTTAAAAATATGGAAGAAATTATATCCGCGCTTGTGATGGGGCCTTCGATACATATATTCACTAAAAAAGACTGCGCGAAAGACGCCGTCGAAAAAATCGTAAAAAACGCTCTTACGCCGCTTGGAATAGAGCTTAATTCGATCGGCGAATGCGAGCCTAACCTCGAAGATATATTCATAGAAAGAATGTCATAACAATGGTGAAATTATGAGTAGCGAACCTGCGGTCTTCGTAAAAGACCTTTATAAAAAATTCGGCGATTTCAACGCCGTTGACGGCATCAGCTTTGAAGTCAAAAAAGGCAGTATTTTCGGTTTTTTAGGCCCGAACGGCGCAGGAAAATCGACCACCATTAAAATGCTGTGCGGCCTTTTAACGCCGAGTGCGGGCACGGGCTCGATCGGCGGCTTCGATATAATGAAAGACACGCAAAGCATTAAAAAAAATATCGGCTATATGTCTCAAAAATTTTCATTATACGACGATCTGAGCGTATTTGAAAACATAAAATTTTTCGGCTCGCTCTACGGCCTCTCCGGCGCAGTTCTCAACGAACGCGCCGCCATGGCGCTTAAACTCGCCGACCTGGAAAACAAACGCGACTTACTCACTAAAAACCTTCCGGGCGGCATCAAGCAGCGGCTCGCGTTAGGCTGCGCAATCCTTCACAAACCGCAATTTCTTTTCCTCGACGAGCCGACTTCCGGCGTCGATCCTATTTCACGCCGTAATTTCTGGAGCGTCATCCATGAATTCGCTTCATCGGGCATAACGGTTTTCGTAACGACGCATTATATGGAAGAGGCTGAATACTGCGACTATTTAGTTTTGATATATAAAGGAAAAGTTGTAATATCGGGAACTCCCGCAGGCCTTAAAACCGGAAATACCGCGGGCAACATCTACAAAATAGATTCCGGTCTGCCGTCCGATTTATACGAACTTCTCTGCCGCAGAAAAGAATTCAGCGAATTAAATATCTTCGGCGGCTCGCTTCATGCAGTCAGCGCGCTCGATAAAAACGCGAACGAAGAAATAATCAAAAATATATGCAAAGAAAATAATATAGCTTTTAATTCAATCGAAAAAATAACCCCTACGCTCGAAGATATTTTCGTTCTCGCCATTGCCGAAGCCGACAGGGCATCCGATACGAAAAAAGAGGTGTTTGGCCTGTGATGAATATTAAAAGGGTTAAAGCCATAGCGCGCAAGGAATTCATCCATATTTTACGGGATTCGAAAAGCCTTTTCGCATCGATATTCATTCCTGTAATGCTTTTAGTTCTTTTCGGCTGGGCGTTGAATCTCGACGTGGATAAAATCGAGACCGTCATATGCGACTTCGACCGTTCTCCAAAAAGCCGCGAATTAATTTCGCGCATCGCCGAAAGCCGTTTTTTTAAAGTAGTAGATTATGCCGAAACGATGGACGGCGCCGAGCAGCATATAATGTACGGCCGGGCAGCTATAATGCTTACGGTCCCCGCCGGCTTCGGACGCGATCTGGCAAAAGGCGATTCGCCGGTCGTCGGAGTTGCCATAGACGGATCAGATGCAAATCGCGCCACCATCGGGCTCGGATATTTAAGCAATATGATCTCTATTTTTTCCAACGAACAGTTAAACGACAAAATAAGGGCCGCCGGAATTAAAAAAATCGATCAGCCGCTCGAAATGCGCCAGATAGTTTGGTTTAATCCTGAACTCGAAAGTAAAAACTATATAGTTCCGGGTCTTATAGCCGTAATTATGACGGTAATCGCGGCTATGATAACTTCGCTTACCATAGCTCGCGAATGGGAAAAAGGCACCATGGAACAGTTAATTTCAACTCCTATCCGCGGCCGTGAGCTTATAACCGGAAAACTTATACCATATATCGTAATAGGCTATATCGACGTTTTCATATCCGTTTTTATGAGCGTAATCTTTTTCAAAGTGCCTTTCCACGGCTCATATTTAACATTATTCATAATGTCTTCAATTTTTTTGATAGGCGCTCTGTCGATGGGTATTTTAGTTTCAATAGCAGGCAAAACCCAGCTTTTAGCCAACCAGCTTTCTTTACTGATAGCCTTTCTTCCGGCTTTTCTGCTTTCGGGATTCGCTTTTACCATTGAAAACATGCCCGTAATTCTCCAATTTTTATCCAAATTATTTCCTGCGACTTATTTCGTTAAAATTCTAAAAAGCATATTTTTAAAAGGCGTTGGTTTTAATATTTTATTTTATGATATGGCGATGCTTTCGCTGTATTGCCTGATTTTATTCGCCGTGGCAAATAAAAAATTCAAAAAAAGACTTGAATAACAAATATATTCGGATTTTATAACGAGGTATCGAGGTATTTATGATTTCAATCAATATAATTATACAGATCTTAATTAAAGAGCTCAACCAGACCTTTCGCAATCCGCGCTTAGCGGTACTTCTTTTCATTCCTCCGATCGTGCAGCTTATAGTATTCGGCTACGCGGTCAACTTCGACGTCAAAAACATAAAAACCGCCGTCATAGACTATGATAAAACTCACGCGTCGCGAGAATTCATAGCGCATATCGAATCGAATAAATACTTTAAAATCGCCGCTTACTTAGATAACAGCGATTCGATCGCTCACCAGATCGATAAAGGCGACATATCGTGCGCCGTCGTAATTTCCGAAGGTTTCTCGCGCGGCATAGAAACGGGAAGAACCGCTTTAGTACAGGTCATACACGACGGCATCGACTCGAACAACGCCATCACCGTCAATAATTACTTAAATATGATATCTTATAAATATCTTAAAAATATACAGGTATCCAGAATAAAAAAAATCAATGAAAAATTAGCCGCCGCGGGTAAAGCGCAGATTAAAATAAACGCTATAACAGTCGAGGCGCGCGCGTGGTTCAACGAATCTTTAGAGTCTAAAGATTTTTTCGTACCGGGGATTATCGGAAATATCTTAATGATTATAACGATAACACTCACATCGATGGCGATAGTGCGCGAAAAAGAAATCGGAACCATCGAGCAGCTGCTTGTAACGCCGGTTAAACCGATTGAAATTATTATCGGAAAAACTCTTCCGTTCATGCTTATCGGAATAGTGCAGGCCGCCATAGTAGTAATAGTTGCGGTTTCATGGTTTGAAATACCGGTACGCGGCAGTTACGCTCTTCTTCTATTAGGCGTCGTGATTTTTTTATTAAGCAATCTTGGAATAGGTATTTTCATATCCACTATAAGCCAGACTCAGCAACAGGCAATGCTAATAACCACATTCGCCATTCTGCCGGCGTTCACGCTGTCGGGATTCGTTTTTCCGATAGTCAATATGCCCGAAATAGTACAATATATGACTCTGCTGATACCGCTGCGCTATTTTTTAATAATAATGCGCGGCGTTTTTTTAAAAGGCGTCGGAATGCAGGTGCTCTATCCCCAATACGCGGCCCTGACGATCATTTCGCTCGCCATACTCGCATTTTCGGTGTTAAGGTTCCGGCGCACCATAGATTAAAATTTAAGTAACTCCCGGTTATTTCTTTTCTTTCTTTTTATAATTTTTCTTGAATTCCTCGTCGCTTTCGGCGTGGTGGCGAATATCTTTGCCCTGATGGTAGTAAATTGCGTCCTCGGCTATATCGGTAGCCATATCGCCTATTCTTTCAAGACTTTTGGCTATCATCATCAAATTAAGCGCCCG
This sequence comes from uncultured bacterium, assembly GCA_964436235.1. GTDB lineage: Bacteria > Muiribacteriota > UBA9980 > UBA9980 > UBA9980 > UBA9980. The sequence goes on along the minus strand of CAYTCW010000009.1, from coordinate 9,826 downwards.
CTGTATATTATCTGAAGATTCCTGCATATAGGTAAGAAGCTCGCGGTGTATCTGGTCGCGCAGATTATCGATAACGCTGTCGTTGATGCATATCGCCCGCGCCGCGTCCATATCGGCGTTATATACGGTTTCGATAGCCGAACTAAGCGCGTCTATGGCCATTTCGGTCATGCGCGGCAGGTCTATTAATGGCTTGAGCTCGGCAACCGAAATAAGATAATCGACTTTTTTAGAAATATTGATCGCTTCGTCCGCCGTGCGTTCTAATACCGAATTAATTTTTCGCGCCGCCAGAACGAAGCGGAGATCCGCGCCCATGGGCTGGCGCAAAGCTATTATCTTCCAGCTCAAATCGTCGGTAAGCATTTCATATTTATTAACCGATTCTTCCATATCGTTGACTTTAGAATATAAGCTCTTATCGCGGCGCACGAGCCCTTCCATAACGTCTTTTACCATCGAGCGCGCGGTGACGGTCATTTCGTTTATCATAGCCTTGAGGCTTTCGATTTCTTTATCCAATGCTTTTCCCATAAATTTACCTCGTTAAATTAAAATAAAATCGCTTTATTATCATCCATAGTGGCCGGAAATATAATCATCGGTGCGCTTATCGCGCGGGTTGGAAAAAATGTCGGCCGTTTTAGAATACTCGATGAGCTCGCCCATAAGCATAAAACCTGAATAATCCGAAACGCGCGCCGCCTGCTGCATATTATGTGTAACAGTAACTATGGTATAGTTTTTTTTAAGCTCGCGCATTAATTCTTCTATGCTCAGCGTCGCGATGGGATCGAGCGTAGAGCAGGGTTCGTCCATCAGAAGTATTTCCGGCTCCACCGCCACGAGCCTCGCTATGCAAAGCCTCTGCTGCTCGTCGGCCTGGAGCTCGGTCGCTTTTTTATCGAGCCTGTCTTTAAGCTGGTCCCATAATCCGACGGCGCGAAGCGACGATTCGACAAGACCGTCGAGTTTTTCTTTATTTTTTTCGCCGTGCACGCGCGGGCCGAATTTAATATTATCGGCTATCGAAAGCGCGAACGGGTTCGGATGCTGAAAAACCATGCCTATCCGTTTTCTTAAAAGAGTTATATCGACGCCGGCGCCGAATATATTTTCGCCCTTAAATAAAACCTCGCCGCTAACCCTCGAGCCTTCTATTAAATCCGACATCCGGTCGAGCGCCTTTAACAGGGTTGACTTGCCGCAGCCGGAAGGTCCTATCAGCGCGACTATTGAATTGCGGCAGATATCCATGCTTACGCTTTTAAGCGCGTGAAAATCGCCGTAGTAATAATCGAGTCCTGATATTTTTAATATCGGCGCTTCGCCTTTTTCATAGCCAGTTATGCCGTTAGTCATATTTTTGCGTCCTTTTAACCAAACCTTCCGGTGATATAATTTTCAGTCCGTTCGTCACGCGGCGTCGTAAATATTTTTGATGTGTCGTCATGCTCGATAAGCCTGCCCATCAAAAAGAAAGCCGTTTTATCGCCCACGCGCGCCGCCTGCTTTACGTTATTAGTAACGAGTATAATGCAATATTTACTTTTAAGCGCTATAAGCGTTTCTTCTATTTTAGCCGTCGAAACCGGATCGAGCGCCGAAGTAGGCTCGTCGAGCATTATTATATCCGGCCGCATTCCAAGAACGCGGGCTATACAGAGTCTCTGCCGCTGACCGCCCGAAAGCGAAGCCGCCGGACTCCGTAATCGGTCCCTGACTTCCTCCCATAGATAAGCGTCTTTTAAAGCCGATTCAACGATTTCGTCTAAAGAGGATTTCGAGTTATTGCCGGCGAGCCGCGGGCCATAGGCGATATTTTCATAAATCGAAAGAGGCAGAACGATCGGTCGGGCGAATACCATTCCGGCCTTGCGGCGAAGAGCGGTTATATCGATATTAGCCGAAGTATAAACGGCAACGCCGTCTATTAATATATCGCCGCCCGGCATGAATTTAGGATAAAGGTCGTTGAGCCGGTTAACCGAACGCAACAAGGAAGTCTTACCCGAACGGGAAGGTCCTATCACGCTTAAAATCTTTTTATCTCCGACGCTTAAATTGACGCCGGTCAAAGCTTCGACAACCGCGCCGCCCGGCTTATCCGGCAGAAAAGACACGCCGAAATTATCAAAGCGCACCTTAGCGGCGGAAGGATTTATTTCCGTTAAATTATTCGCGTTTGAATTATTATCCATAAATACTTTCATAAAACATCAAGCCTTTTTACCGGCTATAAACTTATTCATCAATGCGTAGGTAATAATATTAATCAATAAAATGAAGATAATAAGAACGAGGGCGGTAGCGAATGCGCGCTCCATCGAAATACCCTCGCGCGCTATTATATAAAAATGAACGGCGAGCGTACGCCCCGATTCAAGTATGGATTCCGGCGTCGCCAGGGCCGATCCCGCGGTAAAAATAACGGCCGCCGTTTCGCTTATCGAACGGCCCACGCCGAGTATCACGCCGGTAATTATACCCGGAACGGCCTGCGGCAGGACGATTTTAGTAATAGTCTGCCAGCGCGTCGCCCCGAGCGAATAACTCGCTTCGCGCAGTTCGTAAGACACTGATTTTATAGCCTCTTCAGAAGTACGGATTATAGTCGGCAGTATCATAAAAGTCATGGTAAGCGCGCCTGAAAGCAGGCACCAGCCAAGTTTTAAATAAATAACGAATAAAACGAAACCGAAGAGCCCGAATATAATAGAAGGCACTCCCGCTAAGCAATCCGAGCCGAAGCGGACGATTTTAGTAACGGCGCTTTCGGTAGTGTACTCGCAAAGATATATGGCCGTTCCCACCCCTAAAGGCGTAGCTATCATTGAAGAAAGCGCCGCCAGATAGAACGTTGAAATAATTGCGGAAAAAATACCCCCTTCACGGCCCATATCGCGAGGATTTTCAAAAATAAAGGCAGGCGTGAGCGAGCCTGCGCCCTTATAAGCCACGTAAATAATCACGAATAAAAGAACCGCGATGGCCGATAAAGCGGCTAATCTTAAAATGTTAACGGCTATTTTTTCTTCGGTGCGGGAATTCATTTATCTCACGGCCCTTTTTATAACGCGGCTTGCCAGAATATTTAGCGCCATTATTATAACGAATAAAACTACGCCGGTGGCAAAAAGCGCCTGCCGGTGCATGCCCGAGGCGTAACCCATTTCGAGAGCGATATTGCTTGTGAGCGTTCTGACCGGATCTAACGGAGAAAGCGGTATAATCAGCGAATTACCGGCGATCATTATAACGGCCATAGTCTCGCCGACAGCTCGTCCCATTCCGAGTATCACTGCCGCGATTATTCCGGAGCCGGCCGCCGGCACTACAGCCATTTTAACAGCCTGCCAGCGGGTAGCGCCCAGCGCGAGCGCGCCTTCCCGGTAAGAATCCGGCACGGCACGAAGCGCGTCGTATGAAATACTCGTTATCGTCGGAAGCACCATTATTCCAAGGACTAAAGAACAGCCGAGAACCGAGAAGCCGTTTCCGCCTATATTATTTTTAATAAAAGGAACTAAGACCGTAACGCCTATAAACCCGTAAACCACCGAGGGTATTCCGGCAAGAAGCTCTATGGCCGGCTTAACTATGGCGCGAGTGGTGCGGCCGGCAAATTCTGCAAGATATATCGAGCAGCAGAGAGCGAATGGAACGCTTACAAGCATCGCGCCCGCCATAACCGCAAACGAACCCGCTATCATAGGAAATATGGAAAATATACCTTTTGACGGCTTCCATTTCATGCCGAAAATAAAATCAATAAAGCCCGTCTTGAAAATAACGGGCAGGCCTTCGGCAAAAATAAATACGGTTATTAAAGTAAGCGCTCCTATGGAAGATAGGGCGGTCAATAATAAAATTTTTGATATGAGAGCTTCACGGGACGCCTGCGTCATAAAACCGGAACCAGCCCTTCCGCCTTTATAATATCAGCGCCCTCCGCAGAGCGTATGTAATCCATAAATTCACGCGCGGCGCCGCGCGGTTCTTCTTTTGTCAAAAACAAAAAAGGCCTTATCACTTTATATTTCAAAGAAGGATCCGATTCCGTAAAACTTTTCGTTTCGGGTTTAATGCCATCTACCGCAAGGGCCCTGACTTTTTGATTGAGACAACCGAATGAAATATATCCTATCGCGTCAATATCGTTAGCGACTATCTCGCGTATCGAGCCCGTAGAGTCCTGAACGAGCGCGCGGGCCGCTATTTCAACGGTTCCCATTATAAGCTCTTCGAAAGCGCCGCGCGTGCCCGAGCCGTCTTCGCGCGTTAATACGGTAATAACGCCGCATCCGCTCGAAGCGTTAATTTTATTCCACGCGGTTATATCGAAAGCAAAAATTTTACGGATCTCATCCCTTGAAATATTATCGATATTATTTTGCGGATTAACGATCATTACTATCGCGTCATAGGCAACGACAAAAGTTTTAAGATGCGATTCAGAGGCAGCCAGTTCACGCGATGACATGCCTATATCGGCAGCGCCGCTCAGGGCGGCCTGAACGCCGGCAGAAGAACCTCCGCCCTGTATCTCTATTTTAATATCGGGGTGTTTTTGCATAAAATGCTCGGATAATTTTTCAGCGATCGGCTGAACGGAGGTCGAACCGGCTATCATAAGTTTTTTCGTCTCGCAGTAACCGGGCGTGCCCAAAAAATAAAATGCGGACATAATTAAGAGCGCAAATAAAATTTTATAACTGCCGCCGCTGAAATTAACCTTGAAATTATAATCTTGAAAATTAAAATCTTTGTTAAATAAATTAAAATACAGCTTCATTAAAATCCTTCGGTAAAAATATAACCTTAAAAATATTTTTACAAAATGCCTTTAAAAATCAACTGCATTTTATCATATCGATAATTGCATTGCAAGGTTTTTTATTTTGTTTGTTTTTTATTTTATTTTGTTTGTTTTGTGTCGTTTGGTATCGTTTATTATTATGACTATGACTATAACCATGATTTATGATCATAGTTATAACTACTGAACGGCTTATATCTATACAGAAGCGTTAATTTTGAAAAGAAATACGGTGAATAAAAATTTTATTTATTTTACCTAAATCCCGCCGGTAAAGACGATTAGATTATGCTTTAAATACTCGTTCGATAAACTCTTTAATTTTCGAGCAGTTATTATTGATATCAACGCTTAAAACAAGACTGTTAAACTCGAGCGCTTCGGCTTCCGAGCAATAAAAATTAACCTTAAAAACCTCTTCGATCAACATCGGACTGGCGTTATTAGTAATCATAACTACCGCCTCCTAACATTAAAATTAATTTCAACCGCGTTTCAAACCTCTAATATAATTATCGTCATCGATTGCGGCGATGATTAATTTTATTTATTTAGTACCGCTGACCGGTTTGTACTCTGTAACGCCTTCATCTAATAGTTTTATAAAATCGCTCAATTTATTGAATCCTGCTAAATGCGAAGGACACATCCTGCAATCGCCGGAGCCGAATTTAGGAAGGTAAAAATTAGCGTTAATGATAATTTTACGATTTCTGCGGCATTCTTTATAAGCCGCCTCGCCTTCATAGTAATAAGCCGCCGCGAACAAGACAAGCGGGTGCGAAGATAGATAATCAATATGCCATCGCGTTTTTTTATCTTTTTTGATATGGCGGTCAAGGCGCGCTTTAAGCGCGCGCTGAGCCGTGCCGGTGTAAGCGTAATAGCCTTTTACGAATAAATATTGCCCGGCCGCGCCTATCTTAGCCGTAAAATCTTTTTCAACTTTAAAAACGATATGATAAATTCCGCCTTCGCTTCCGTCCACACCGATCAACGCCTTTCTTTTTTTATCGCCAGTCATATAAAAGGGGCCGCCGGATTTTTTATAATTAAATCAGGCGGCCCGATATATTCTTTTAATTTAATATTGCCCGTTCATATTATTTAGAGCTTTTTTTTACAGGCGCATCCGCTTTATTTTCTTTAGATTCAGGATAAATTACGCTGAGAACGAATTTATTCTGGTCGAAATACTTGCGGGCGACGCGCTGAATATCTTCGCGCGTTGGCGCTAAAACATTTTGCAAATATTCGTCTTCGAATTTAGCGCCAAGGCCGAGACCTTCCCACAGGCTCAAAAATTCCGCCTGATCTTCCATTGTATTGCGCTGCAGAGCATAATTACCGACGAGTTTATTTTTAGCGCGGCTGTATTCTTCTTCGGTTATCAGTTCATTTTTAAAATCTTCTATTTCGCGCTTTAAACCGGCGACGGCCTGGTCGTATTTTTGCGGCTGCGTGCCCATTAAAGATATAAGCGCGGAATTGCCGGGAAGCGTCTGATAATAAGCGGTTACCTGATAAGCTAAAGATTCCTTATCGCGCAAATTGTGAAAAAGCCTCGAGCTCATGCCGCTGCCGAGAACGGTAGAAAGCATCTTAAGCGCGCCGTAATCCTGGCTTTCGACGCCGCCGGTAAGAAAACCGTAATAAATAAAAGCCTGCGCCTTATCCTTAAATTCTTTAGCTTCGCGCGGCTTGTCGAACGGCTTAACGCCTTCAGCTATTTTTTTATTGGCCTCTTCGAATATTTTAAGAGCCGCCGGAGCCGGTTTCATGGCGCCGAATCTTTTTTCGACGGCCTGTTTAACGAAATCGAGCTCCACGTTGCCTACGGCCACTATAGTCATATTATCGGGCACGAATATATTCTTATGCCACTTAACTATATCGTTTCTACTGATCTTCGGGACCGATTCGACGCTGCCGTAATGGTGAAGAGCGTAAGGATGGCCGGCGAACATGGTTTTATAGAAAAGTTTAGAACAGGCGACGTCCATTTTATCATTTTCGGCTTTAAGAGCGCCTATTAAAAACTGTTTTTCTTTTTCGACTTCCGCGGGCGGAAAATTCGAAGTTAAAACGCATTCGGCGAGAATGTCGAAATTTTTCTCGAAAGATTTAACCGTAGATACAAGCGTTATGCTGCCCATATTTTTCGATACTTCGGTTTTAAATATCGCGCCGGTCTGCTCTACGCTTCTGGCTATATCTTCGGCCTTCATTTTAGCGTTGCCTTTTTTTATTAAATCGAATAAAAGACAGGATATACCGTTGTTTTTTTCGGTTTCATAAACGGAACCCGCCTTAGTCGAAAGTTTTAATACAATTATATCAGCCGATGTATTTTTGCGGTAAATTAATTTAATACCGTTAGCCATCTTATCTTCGGTGATGGCACTTCCGCTTTTTATCTGCTCGATAAGCGATTTAATGGCTTCGTCAGTGGAAGGGCCGGCAGTCTGATGAACCGGAACGGGTTCGGGAACCGGCGTTGAAACCGCGGGCTCGGATACGGCGACTGGCGCCGAAGGCTCAGACACAGGTACGGCCGGCGCTTCGGGAGCTTCATATGCAGGGGCTTCGGTTTTTACTTCGGCGGTCTGCGCCAGAAGAGACGAACCGCTTACCGATGCCATTAAAAACATGATCGTCAATACTAAAGATAAAGTTTTAAATGTCTTATTATTTTGCAAGTTTACCGACCTCCATTTTTTTCATGTTCTGTTTTGGTTCAATGAGAACGAATACATGACTTTGCGGTTTTAAATACTTTTCAGCGCATGCAATTACGTCTTCTTTGGTAACTTTTTTGATCCTGTCAAGATAAGTATTATATTTTTCTATATCTGAAAGAGTTACCATTTCACCGAGAAATTCAGCCATATCGTTATAATTCTGATGCGCGAGTATAAACGAAGTTTCAAGCTGGTTTTTCGCTTTTTCAAACTCATCGTCGGTAATCGTGCCCTTTTTCAAATTCTGGATTTCAGCGAAAAATAATTCGCGCGCTTTGTCCATATTTTTAAGATCGCCGATCATAAAAGCTACAAAAGCGCCGCTGGAAGCAAAATTCCAGTTAGCGCAAGATACGGTTTCGACGAGTTTATTTTTTTCTTTCAAAACCATATTAAGACGCGAAGATGTGCCGTAACTCAATATGGCGGTTAAAACGTCAAAAGCGGCCGCATCGTCGGAAATAGCGGAAACTCCGCGATAGGCTATAGCGGCATAAGATTTTTCGGTATCCATCGACAATTTTTCATAACGGGGCTTTTCGATCGGCGGTTCATAAGTCGCATCGAGCGGTTCATTGGCAGGATATTCCGTGGTAACATCTTTCAAAGCTTCTTTAATTTTAGCGATGGCGGCTTCCGGTTTGATATTGCCGACAACCACGAACGACATATTTTTAACGTGATATTTTTCTTTGTAATATTGATAAATAACGTCTCGCGAAACGTTTTGAATAACCTGTTCGTAGCCGATTACAGGATAGGCATAATTAAGGTTGTCGAAAAGGTTTTTATGTATGCTTTTAAATAAAACACGATAGGGATTGTCCTGTCCCATTTTGATTTCTTCGATTACTACTTTTCTTTCTTTTTCGACTTCTTCCGGAACTAAAGCTGAATTGAGCACTACGTCGGCTTGAATTTCGAGCATTTTATCGAAATGACAGGATGCGCCGGTCACCTGGTAAAAAGTATAATCGTAATAAGTCGCCGCGTTATTGCTGGCTCCAATGGCGTCTAATTCGCGGTCTATCTCTCCGACTTTGCGTTTTTTAGTCCCCTTAAAAAGAAGATGTTCTAAAAAGTGAGACATGCCGCGTGTTTTGTAACTTTCGTTTACTAAGCCGGTTTTCACCCAGATCTGAATAGCCACTAAAGGGCTGTTATTGTCTTCGAGCACGAATACTTTCGCCCCGTTAGGAAGCGTTTCGGAAACGACTTCCGATTTCGCGGCCGCCAGATTCGCCGATAATATAAGTATCATCAAAGCGAGAATAAAATTTTTCAACTTCATAACTACCTCCCCGATTAATTTATTATGCAAAGCATAAAATACCGTTTTTATAAGTGGCTATTATAAAATAAATAACAATTCATGTCAACAAAAATAGTAATCATTCTTAATTATTTTTGGCAGGGAGGAAGAAAAGGTTAGCAACCCGTTCTCCCTCCCTGCCCCCTCCCTCTATCCGCAAATTACCTGACGCTTTATCGTTAGTTTATCGATAGCTTTTTTGGTCAGGGCTTTAAATTCTTTTGGTTTCTTGTTTCTCGTTTCCTGTCCCTGCCTTCCTTCTTTCTTTCTTTCTTTCTTTCTTCTTGTTTCCAGGTTTTTGGTTCTTAGTTCCTGCCTTTTACTTATTTGTTTGCCAGCTTGCTTGTTTGCAGGGGCTGTCTATAAAGGTAAATTTCGAAACAGCCCTTTTTTTATCTTGTATTTCTATTTTACATTACATCGTCAATTATTATTTGATACAGAACAAATATAAAATCTCGATACTATTTTTCGATATATTCATTTGAACTAATATACTACTTCCAGCGACCTTTTTGGACAGCCCCTCCGGTGCAATAACGGCACTACAGTAAATATAGCTTGCGACTCGCGATAAAACAATATCGTAAATCGATTCTAATAATCTCATTGCTAAAAATTAACTGAATTGTATAAAACAAAAGGCTAAGTAATTGAGTTTAATTTAAACAAGTATGTTTAAAAATTCTTTTGTATAGTAAAAGTTGTTATATATTAGTGCCTTACCGTGAGCCGAAACTTTAAGTTCCGGCGGCGCGTAAATAGCATGCCTTCGCGCACGCAACGCGTGCGCGAAGGCAAAACTCGCTATAGGCATGAAAAAACTTTATGGCAGTAGATAAAATAGAAAAAAGAAGAGAAAGAAGAGAAAGAATAGTAGGAACAGCAGGAAATATCACCTAAAATAAAAAGGCTATGATAATAGCCTTTTTATTCGGGAGAGATTGGGAGGCT